>RFKS01000166.1 GCA_003694205.1 Alphaproteobacteria bacterium
CCTGATGACCGCGGTGAAAGCCGTCGAAATTGCCGAGCGCGGCGACGCAGGGCCTGAACGCGCGGTCAAGATCCCGGGGATGGCGTACGATGTCCACGAACAGATCGTCCCTCGATGGGGGCTCGGGCCGGGCAGGACCGTCGCCCCGCGTCAAACCGCCGGCCGCCGGCCGCGGCGCGCGCAGCTTTAGCAGCACCACCCGCAGGCGACAAGGCGGCGCCCGCAGCGCATTTCGTCGCGGCAAATCGCATGCATCGCAATTAACCAGTTTTTTAGAGGCCGCGACATAGGGTGCCATTTCCATTCACCGGCGGGGTCGGCCCCCGCCCGATCACAAGCGTTTTGCCAAGGGTTTGCAGGAATATGGCGGTAGACAAGACGATGCCGATCCTCATCGTCGACGATTACAAGACGATGCTCCGGATCGTCCGCAATCTGCTCAAACAGCTCGGCTTCGACAATGTCGACGAAGCCACCGACGGGGCGCAGGCACTCGAGAAGCTGCGTTCGAGGAATTACGGGCTGGTCATCTCCGACTGGAACATGGAGCCAATGACCGGCTATGAGCTGCTCAAGGAAGTGCGCGCGGACTCCCAGCTCAAGGCCACACCCTTCATCATGGTGACGGCCGAATCCAAGACCGACAATGTCATCGCGGCCAAGAAGGCGGGTGTGAACAATTACATCGTCAAGCCCTTCAACGCGGCCACGCTGAAACAGAAGTTGACGGCCGTTCTGGGAGAGTTCTGACCATGGGTGCGGAAGAGCTTCCGCAGAAGATCGAGGCCCTCGTCGATCATTTGCGCACCAAGCGCGACCAGGAGTTCGCGCTCGCCGATGTCGCATCGGTGACCGAGGTCCTGATCGGCACCATGCGCGCCTATTTCCGGAGCATCGACACCAAGATCTACCGCGAGTGCCGCACCCTCAGCGACTATATCTCGAACGCCCGCAAGGAGATCGCGTCGCTCGAGCCGCACGATCTTGAAAGTGCCCGCATCCCGCGCGCCGGCATGGAGCTCGACGCGATCGTGCAGCAGACCGAGGAAGCCACCAACACGATCATGGAGTCGGCGGAAGCGATCATGGCCGCCGATCCGGCCGATGTCGAAGCCTTCCAGGCCATTGTGCAGGACAAGATCGTCAAGATTTTCGAGGCCTGTTCCTTTCAGGACATCACCGGACAGCGCATCTCCAAGGTTGTGCAAACGCTGTCCTTCGTCGAGGGTCGAATCAACGAGTTGCGCAGCCTGCTCGGCGTCAGCGAGGACGACGTCGCGGCGGCAAGGTCGGTGGCAGAGCAAGCAGAGCCGGCCGATCCGCTGCTGCGCGGGCCGGCGCTCGAGGGCGAGGGCATGGCGCAGGACGAGATCGACGCGCTGATCAATAGCGAGGCATCGGCTGATTCCCCGGGGCCAGACGAAAAGAAGCCCGCAAAGAAAGCGCGGAAAACGTCCCCAAAATCTCCGGCCAAGAACAAGAAAAAGGCCGCGGCCTCCGCGAATGGTCGCGCTGGCAAGGCTGACAAGGCAGCTCCTGCCGAAACACAGCCGGTGCCGGATGCCGCGTCGGCGAGCGTCGGCCAGGACGAGATTGACGCCCTGTTCGACTGATTGCGGCCGCCCCTTTTACCAGATGAGCCTCCGCAAAC
Organism: Alphaproteobacteria bacterium; assembly: GCA_003694205.1. GTDB lineage: Bacteria > Pseudomonadota > Alphaproteobacteria > Sphingomonadales > Rhodothalassiaceae > J134. The sequence goes on from RFKS01000166.1 coordinate 1,652, forward strand.
GGTAATCCGGCGCCACCCGGTGTGCCTCCTCCACCGCGTTCCGGCCCCGGGCCGCGATGTCGGCGCCATGAATTCCCGATTCGATGAAGAGGCTGTCGAGGCCCTCGCGACGCGCGCCGGCGATATCGGTCACCAGGCTGTCGCCGATGACGAGAATGGCGTTGTCGGGCACCGCCTCGCCCGCCATCTCGGCGAAGAAGCGGCGGCAGGCTTCATAAGCGGGCGGTGCCGGCTTGCCCAGCCAGTGCACCGGGCCGCCCAGACCCGCATAAAGGTCAGCCACCGCGCCGGCGCAAATCTCCTCGCGACCGCCGTGGATCACGATCCGGTCGGGATTGGCGCACAAGAGGGGCACGCGTCGTCGCGCCGCGGGCATGAGCAGCTCGCGATGCGCCTCCACCTCCGGCATCGAGAGGCCGGTCGCGATGATGACATCCGCCTCCGCCGGCGCATCCGAAAACGCGAGGGGCAGGCCGGCGAGCGTGTCGGAATCCTCCGCCGGACCGAGGTGCCAGGCCCGGGCGCCGGCGAAGGTCCGGCACACCATGTCGCGGACAAGGTCGCCCGAAGTGATGAGCCCGTCGATCACCTGCGCGTCGATGCCGCGCCGCGCGATTGCCGGCCCGACGGTCGACGAGGGGCGCGGCGCATTCGACAGGATGACGACATGGCCGCCGGTGTCACGAAAGCGCCGCAAGGCCTCGAGCGCCTCGGGAAAGGCCCGCCGCCCGTCATAGAGCACGCCCCACAGGTCGCAGATGAGGCAGCGGTACCTGTCGGCAAGTACCGCCAGTCCTTTCGGCCTCTTCCTTCTACCCGTGTCGCCGCTCACGAGGCTGTGCGCGCGTCTGCCGTGGCGGAAGGGTCCTCGCGACTCAGCCGCGGCTCACCGAAGAGATAGCCCTGCGCCAGCCGGATGTCGTGATCGAGGAGATCGAGCACCTGACCCTCGGCCTCCACTTTGGTGGCGACGAGGGCGACGTCATGCTCCGCCAGTGCCTCGCGCAGCTTCCGCGGCGGCACGCCACCCTCGCGCAACAGCAGGTCGACATCGATCTTGACGAAGCTGACATGCTCGGCGGCGAGCGCAGCGGGATCGAGATCGGGATCGTCGACCTGGTCGATGGCAAACCGGTAGCCCTCCTCGGCAAGCGCGCCGAGCTGGCGCAGTGTGTCGCGCGGGATTTCCCGGAACTCCCGCTGCGAGAATTCGAAGACGAGGCGCCGCGCGAGCTCCCTGTTGCCGCGCATATAGTCCATGAACTGGGGGAAGAACTCGGCATCGCTGACCGAGCGTTCGGAAATGTTGCAGAAGAAGCGCACCTTGGGGCGCCGGTGTCCGAGCTTGCGGATAAGCTGGATGCAGCGGAAGAGGAGAAGATTGTCCAGTGTCCCGATGAGGCCCGAGCTCTCGGCGAGGGGCAGAAATTCGTTCGGGTAAAGGATATGCCCTTCGGGATCGCGCACCCGCGAAAAGCACTCATAATGCGCCGCACGCCGCGCCGGCAGCGCTACCGTCGGCTGCAGATAGAGATCGATGCGGTTCTCCGCCACCGCATTGCGGATGATCTCGTCGAGATCGGGGGGTTCGACCGCGGTCCGCGTCCGGTCCTGCGCGCCTCCCCCCGGCCTGGCCGACGGCCCGCCCGGTGTTCCACGGCGGGTCACGATCTGGCCGAGCAGGGTCTGCAGCACGCGCATCTCCTGGATCATCTCGGCCGACCGGCTGTCGGCGTCGCCGCTCCGGTCCTCGAGCGATTTCAGATCCTGCCGCAGCACATCCAGCCGTGCCGTCGTCTGGGCGACCCCGCTCTCGAGGCGCGAAAGCCGGCGCGCAAGCTGATGGAACGACCATGCCTCGAGAGCGGCAAGCACAAGCACGGCCGCCGCCAACGCGGCCACGGACACGAGCCAGACCGGCCACCCGGTGAGGCCGGGCAGCACGACCGCAGCGGCCAGCCCGAGCGCCAAGACGGCAAGAAAAATCAGGATATTGGTGATAAGCGCCACGGCATGTTCCGATTGCGAGGATCGGCGCCAAGACTAGCCCGCCCCGCCCGGTATGTCACGACCAAGAGGGAGCCCGTTGCATCCCACGTCCCCGGAGTGGGACGGGTCGTTGCGGAGTGAAAGGCGATCGGCAGGAAAATGGATGACGCAGCGCGAACGCTGCCCGTCATCTGTCGCACCGATCGAAAAACGTCCGCCGAGGCGTTCGACAATGGCCTTGACCATCGGCAGGCCGGCGCAGGAGCGCCGCGTGTCACTGACCATGACGTCGCGGCCGTCGTCATTGGCGAGCACGGCAGACTCGACGTCGGCGCGCGTCAGGACTGCACCGTCGTCGTCCACCCGAAGGACGAGCCCGCCATCCTCCGCGCGGCCGAGGGCGACATCGATGACGCTTCCCCGGGGCGCACCGCGCAGCGCGAAATCGACCAGGGCGTCGCCGAGACGTGTGATCTCGCGCGCATCGGCCGCGAGCCGTGGCAGGCGCGAGCTTGCCTGCAAGACGATCCGCTGCCCTTGCCGTTCGGCGCTCACTTCCGCCGCGCCGATCGCCCGCTCGATGATGCTCGCGAGATCGACCGATTCGGTCGTGGATAGCGTGTCACCGCGCCCCGCCTCCGCCACGGCCAAAAGGTCCTCGATCCGCATCAGGAGCTCGCGCCCGGCAGCCGAGATGTCGCGCGCATAGCCGCGATAGCGGCCGAGATCGGCCTGCTCGGCGGGCATTGCTCCCATGAGTTCGGCAAAGCCCAGTATGCCGTTGAGCGGCGTCCTGAGCTCATGGCTCATGCGGGCAAGAATCCGTTGCCGCGCCTCGCGTGCAGCATCACGCTCGCGTTGCGCCGCGATCAGCGCCTCGTGCAGCGACTCCGTCTCGCGCCGGAAGATGGCGACCATGCGCGGATGCCGCGGATCGCGGCCAATCGGACGCAGGGTGAGGCTGCCCGCCACGGCCGCGCCGTCGGCGGCGCGCAGCGCGAGCTGCACGCGCACCCCCTCCTGGCGGGCGATGGCCTGCCCCAGCCGGCGGACCTCGTCGGGCGCCCGGCGGGCATCGAGAAGGGTCAGAAAATTGCGGCCGACGAGCCTCGGCCGCGTGCGACCGAGCCAGGCGAGAAGGGTCGGATTGACGTCCGAGACGCGTAGCAACATGCGGTCGAGATCGAGGTCGAGAATGAAGATTCCCGCCTCGCACTCCTCGAACACCGCGTCGAACAGGCCGCTGCTCGCAAGGCCGGAGCGCAGGGCCGGAAATTCGAGCGGCTCGAACCGCGTGTCGGCGTCCCCCCTCATCCGCTGCATCGTCCCCTTCCCTGATCCATACATTGAGTCGGACTCCAAGGAATTCATGCAAACTCTTGGAGTCACGCACGAATCACTTCATCCCGAATCATTGCCGAATGTGAACGTCCGATCAAGAGACACGTTTACCTTTTTTTAACCATCGTCGAATGGCGGAGAAAATTGCTACACTTGGCACCGGAATTCAGCGGCAGATACGGGGGAAGACATGAAGCGCGGTCTCGTCATCGGTGTGGTCTTCGTCGTTTTGGTGCTTGCCGGCGGCGTCTTCTGGTTGAGCGTGCACGGAAGCACGCTCATTCGCGACGCGGTGCACGACCATGGCTCGCCGGTTCTCGGTGCCGAGATCCGCTTTGCCGGTCTCGAATTCTCGCCGCTTGCCGGTACCGCGGCGATTGAGGGGATCGAGATCGGCAATCCCGAGGGCTTTTCCGACGCCGATGCCGCCCGCGTTGCGCGTGTGGCCCTTGCGGTTGACCCCCTGTCGCTGTTTTCGGACCGCGTTCACATCCGAGACCTGACGATCAGTGAGCCCGAATTGCGGGTCGAGCCCGGCGCGGAGGGCCTCAACCTCGACCGGCTGCGCCGCAATGTGGCGGCCTTTGTGGGCGAGGACACCGCCGCGGGGAGTTCCGACACGCATCTTCGCATCGACCGTCTTGCGATACGGGACGCCCGGCTCGTCGTCGGCGGCGGTGCGATCGGTTTTTCCGATCAGGCGCTTGCCGTGCCCGATCTCACAC
>RFKS01000167.1 GCA_003694205.1 Alphaproteobacteria bacterium
GAATAGCGCAGGCTGATCTCGAAGGGCGCGAGGCCGAAATAACGGAGCGCCGCCGAGGCCCGGTAGTCGTTGTCCGTGCGCCGTGACGGCATGCCGGTATCGGCGAACTTGCGCCGGTTGTAGGAACCGAAGAGATCGACTGCGAATTCGGCGCCGAGGGGCTGCGTGCCGTTGAGCCGCACGCGCGTCGCCTCCTCGTCATTGAAGCCGCGCGAAATATCGCGCTCGAGCGTCTGGTAGGATCCCGTCAGGCGCCAAGTGCCGCGCCCGAGCCGGGCCTGGACCGTGGCCGTGCCTGTTTTCGTTCGTGTCGGCGTCGAGAAAAGCGTGAAAGGCGTGGGGTTGGGGTCGAAGGAGCCCACCTGGTCGTTGCTCGTCGGCAGATTCTCGAGCAGCCGCTCCTGGTCTACGCGTACCCGCTCACGATAGGAAGCGCTGATCAGCAGGGCATCGCTGACACTGTGTTCCAGCTCCACCTCGATCGCGTCGCCACCGTCGCGCTGGCCGCCGAGCGCCTCGAAATGCGTGTCGGGGGAGGGAGTCCAGCGGATGCCGCCAAGATAAAGCGGATCATCGACCGTGCGGCCGAAATCACTGCCCTCGAAATTCTGATAGCCTCCCTCGGCAACGAGCGCGAAGGTTGGCGTCAAGTGGAATTCCGTGCGCAGGATGGCCTCGCGCCGGTTGCGCGCCGGACGTCCGTCCGGATCGATACGCGACAGCGTCCCGAAGATACTCCAGGTGAGGCGGGAGAAGCGCGGACCGCTGTCGATGCGCAGCTCGCCCGTGTTCTGCACGCTGTCGCCGACGAGATTGTTCGGGTTGCCCGGGAAACCCGGCTGGTCGAGCCGGCTGCGGTCGACGAAAACCAGCCCTCCGACATAGCGGGCCTCGATGGTCGCCACATCGCCCAGCGTGCGCCGCACATAGGGGCTCAGACGATAGGTCTGGACGGTGTCGAGATTTTGCGTGTTCGCATTGCTTGCCGAGCGGGCGAGACGCGAATCGATCGTCTGGCGATGGATGGCGGCCGAAAAGTCCGTGAAGAAGAGATTCTCGATCCACTCGAAATTGCTGCTCGCGGTCACGTTCGGGGCAACCGAGAAATCCTTGAGCGGCGTGTCAGCATAATATTGCAGCCTCACCTGAGCGTCGATCGCGGCATTGACGCGGGCGCCGTCGAGACCCATCGAAAAGGCGGGAATGACTTCCGAGATCAGCGTCCCGTCTTCCTGTCCCTTGGGGGCGAGCGCGAGATTGTCGGTGTAGGTCGCGGCGACCCCGATAGAGCGTGACGACTCGAGGCTGCCGCTGAAGAAGCCGAGCGGAATGACGAGGACATCGCCGGGCAGGATCGGCTGATCAGGCGCCTGTCCGTTCGCGATATCCTCGAGTCGCAGCGCCGTTCGTTCCTCGCGGCCATTGCGGATGCGCACGAGATGGGCGCGGTTGCCGTCCGCCTGCGGCGGCAGGCCGCCGATCTCAGACAGGAGCGCACGCACGCTCAGCCCGTCGCGATAGGGAAGGGCCTGCGGCGTGACACCGCTGCCGATGATGCGAATGCGATCGGGCAGGGCACCGCTTGCCGTGCTCACCGTGACCGTCACCACTGGATTGCGGATATAACGCTCGAGCGCCTTCTCGATCCGCCGGGCGAGGGCATCCGGCGTGAGACCCGCCGCCTCGATATCGCCGGCGAGCGGCATGGCGAAGCGCCCGTCCGGGCGCACCTGGTAGCTGCGCGAGAGGTCCGGGTTGTCGCGCACGACGATATCGAGAACGTCATCCGGGCCGATGCGGTAGACATAGCCGCTCTCGCCCTCACCGACGACCTCGCGCGCCTGCGTGCCGCCACCTGGAAGCGCCGGCACCTGATCGTAGGGCAGGGCTTGCGCGCCATTGCCGCCGGCAAGCGTCAGGAGGCAGCAGCAGAGTGTTAGGGCGCCCCCTTGCAGCCTGCGCGATTGCCCACTAGCGTCGGAACCCGTGTGCGCCATATCGTCTTCTCCAGCTATCGAACAACGCCACACGGGCGTTTCGGTCGTCGGGACGATCGGGAAGCAGCCGTCCTGTCAAAGAGTGCGGGAACAGAACTGAATTCCAAGACCTTCCCCCCTGCAATCATCTTTATAAGTAACCGGAAAAGGCCGCGCGGTCCATTATGCGAATTCTTTACCATCATCGGATACTCGCCGCCGACGGAATGCAGGTCCATGTCCGCGAGCTGACCGAGGCACTCGCGCGGCGCGGCCATGAGATTCGCTTCGTCGCACCCGAAGGCGGCGCCGGGCGTGCGCAGGCGGGGAAAAGCCTCGTCAGCAGGCTGGCGGCGCTCCGGTCGCACCTGCCGCGTGCACTGAGGGAGCTGATGGAGATCGCCTATGACCGCCGCGCCGCGGGACGGCTGCAAGCTGCGGCCCGCGCTTGGCGGCCCGACATCGTCTATGAGCGTTACAATGCCTTTCTCAGCGCCGGCCTCCGGCTCAGGCGGACGAGCGGCCTGCCCTGGCTTGTCGAGGTCAATGCCCCGCTCGTCGACGAGCGCAAGGCGCATGGCGGCCTCGCCCTCGACCGGATCGCGCGGCGAATGGAACATGCCGTCTGGCGCGGCGCCGATGCCGTGCTGCCGGTGAGCGACGCCCTCGCCGAGTATGTCCGGCGCGCCGGGGTCGCCGAGGAAAGGATTCATGTCATCCCGAACGGTGTTCGTCTGGCCGCCTTCGACGATCTGGACGGCAGCGCGATCCGCGATCGTTACGACCTTGGCGACAAGCTCGTTTTCGGTTTCGTCGGATTCGTCCGCCCGTGGCATGGTCTTGAGCGTGTGCTCGATGCCTTCGCCCGTCTCGGACGTCCGGACCTGCACCTCCTGATCGTCGGCGACGGCCCGGCGCGACCGGCGATCGAGGCGCGCGCGCTTGCGCTCGGACTGGACCGTGCATTGACCGTCACCGGGGTCGTCGACCATGCGGGAATTCCGAGTCATCTTGGCGCCTTCGACGTTGCCTTGCAACCCGATGTGACACCCTATGCTTCGCCGCTCAAGCTGTTCGAATACATGGCGGCAGGCCTCGCCGTCATTGCGCCGGACCGCGCCAATATTCGCGAGATCGTGCGCCATGGCGAGACCGCCTTCCTGATGGATCCGGGTGCCGCGGGAGCGCTCGAGGCCGCGATCGTGACGCTGGCCGAGGAAGCGGATCTGCGCCGTCGCCTCGGTGCCGCGGCACGGGCCGAGGTCGAGAAGAAGGATTACACATGGGATGGCAATGCGCGGCGGGTCGAGGCCATCGCCGAAGCCCTGATCCGAAGCCGGGCAGGCGAGCGGAAACCGGCCGAGGGGGGCGACCCATGATCAGCGGCAAGCGAATTCTTTATGTCACGCACCGTTTTCCCTATCCGCCGGCGGGCGGGGCAAAGGTGCGCGCCTATCACGCGATCCGCCATCTGGCACAACGCAATCAGGTAACAGTGGCGGCGCCGGTGCGGGATGCGGAGGAGCGGGCCGCCGTCACCGATCTGGCAACGGCCGAAGGCGTCGAGGTGCTGGCGGCACCGATCTCGGCACCGCGGGCCCTTGTGCAGAGCGCCGCCTGCGCGGCCATCGCGCAACCGGCGTCGATGGGCTATTTCCGGCCGCCCGGGCTGGTTCGGCGGCTGAGGCGCTGGATGACGGATGCGCTGCCTGATCTCATCGTCGTGCAC
>RFKS01000168.1 GCA_003694205.1 Alphaproteobacteria bacterium
CGCTCGGCAGCGATCAGGAGACCTTTACCGGCCGTTCGGTGGCAACCGGTTCGCGCGACGATCCCCTGCCCGGCATCACCGGTACCGAGACCTTCACGCTCACCATCACCCACCTCGGCACACCAACCGACATCACTATCGATCTGTCGAAGATCACCGGGCCGGTCTCGATCAACGCCGTCGTCAATCTCATCAATAATGAGATCACGGCGATCCCGGCACTTGATGCCAATGGCAATCCCGTTCTCGATTCGAGCGGCAATCCGGTACCGAAATTCTCGACCCGCTTTGCCGTGGTCTCGGATGCAAATTTCGATCATGCGATCGAGATCCAGACGTCGATTCTCGAGGAGGTGACGCTCAAGCCGGCGGCGAGCGACCCGGCATCGCTTTATGTTGCCACCAATCGCAGCGTCGTGTCGGGCGACGACCCCGACAGCACGCGCGTCACGCGGCTCGACGACATTGCCGGCCTCCTCACCGAGGGGCGCCGTATCGACGTCGCCGGCACCGATGCCGAGGCGACCGCGATCGCGACAGCAAGCGCCACCGACCCGACGACTGTCGAGCCCGTTGCGGCGGCGACACGTAGCGATGCGATCGCTGTCGACAGCGAAGGCTTCGTCTATGTCGTGGGGACAAGTGCCGGCGACTTTGGCTCGCAGATCAACACCACGCAGGACGGGACGGAAGACGTCTTTCTCACCAAGCTCGACGCCAATGGCAATGTCGTCTTCTCGCGCCTGCTCGGCAGTGCGACGGGAGCCGATGCCTTCAGCATCGCCATCGACGGCTCCGACAATGTCGTGGTCGCGGGCACGACGGCGGACAATCTCGCACCCGGCACCACCGTTCCCGGCACCGACAGCTTCATTGCCAAGTTCAGCAAGACCGGCGACCGCCTCTTTACCTATCAGCTCGACACCTTTGCCGAGGACGGCATTGCCGATCTCGCCGTCGACGCCAATGGCGACATCTTCGCCACCGGCTTCACGAAGGGTGCCCTCGATGCCGCGACGCCGTCGAATGGCGGGCGCGATACGGTGCTCCTGCGCATCGACGGCACCACCGGCGCGCTCGCCGACAAGACGGTCATCGGCACCGCCGGTGACGAGCGCGGCCAGGCCATCGCCGTCGCCAATGACGGCAACATCCTCGTCGCCGCACGCGAGGACGGTCGCGCCGTTCTGCGCAAGCTCGATGCCACCAACCTCTCGAACGTGCTCTTCACCCAGGATCTGGGCTCGATCGGATTGACCGGGAAGATCAGCGACCTCGCGGTCTCGGGTACGGATATCTTCCTCGCGGGAGACACCGAGGACGCAACCTTCACTGGCGGCGCAGCAACGGTTGCCAACGCGGCGGCCGGCGGCGGCGATGCCTTCCTCCTCAAGCTCAGCGACCAGGGTGCAAGTGTCAGCTCCGATCTGATCAGCTTCGTCGGTACCACGGCAGCGGAGAATGCCGACGACATCGTGGTAACCGGGACGAGCGTGTTTCTCGCCGGCACGACGGGCGGCGATATCAGCGGCAATGGCCGGGCCGGCGCCACCGACGGCTTCGTCGCCCGCCTCAACGCCACCACCGGGCTCATCGAGCAGGTCGACCAGTTCGGCATCCTGCTTTCGAAAACCTCGGGCAGCGGACTTGCCCTTGCACCGGGCGGCGAGTCGGTGCTCGACAAGCTCGGCCTGCCGCTCGGCACCGTCGATCGCCTCGAGACGCGCGATATCGAGACCCAGACGACAGCCCGCGTCGGTGACTATTTCGAGGTCTCGATCAATGGCGGCAAGGCCGAGCGCATCACCCTCGAGGCGGGCGATGACCTCGATGACATCGCGCGCAAGCTCAAGCGCCTGTCGCTGACCAGCGTGCTCGACGCGACGGTCACCGCGGGCGAGCTGGAGATCAGTGCTCTCGGCACCAACAAGATCGATCTTATCGCCGGCCCCTCCGGCAAGGACCTTCTCGAGAAGCTCGGGTTTGCGCCGCAGCGGCTCGTCGGCCTGGACGCGCTGCTCGAGCTCGATACCGGCACCAGCAGTACGAGCAGCAAGTCAAAGGAACCGCAAATCGGCGGCAATTTCGCGCTGCGTCTCGATCAGCCGCTGTCGCTCGCCAGCAAGACCGCGGCCCAGTTCACCCTCACCCAGATCCAGGACGCGATCGAGACGACAAAGCGCGCCTTCCGCTCGCTGACGCCCAGCCCGCTCCCGGATCCGGCACTGAGCGGTCCCGTGCCACCGCAGCTTTCGAAAGAGCTCGCGAACTACAGCGACGCCCTGCTGCGCCTGCAGTTCGCCAGCTTCGGCACCAGCGGCGGGCTGGTCATCTGAGCAGGCCGAATCGCCACATGCCTTGCGCCTGCTTCATCAGGGATTAAGCTCGCACAGGCAAGATCGGAACACGGTTCGCAACCGATGAGGCATGCACATGCGCGGCGTTTCGATCCTGAGCCCGTTCGGTGCCATGGCTGCTGCCCTGGCCTTCATTCAGGCTGCGGCGGCGGAACAGCCCGCGGCCACGGCGGAGCCGGAGCAGGCCGTCGGCAACTGCATCCGTGTGCGCCAGATCGTGCGGACACACGTGGTCGACGACCGCACCGTTCTTCTCGAGATGACGGGCGGGCGCACCCTCGCGATGCGGCTCAAATACGCCTGCCCGCAGCTCGCCTTTCACGACTATTTTTCCTATGAGGCGACGCTTGGCCTCCTCTGCGCCGAGATCGACCATATCGTGACGCGCGCCGGTGCTCACTGCCAGATCGGGGCCTTTGCGCCCTATCAGCCCGAGGCGCCCGAAAGCGGGGACGGGGCCGACGACACGCCGGGCGGCGCGCGGTTCTTGCCGTGACGCCCGGACACGGCTTTAGTGTTGTCCGCCACGGGCCGCCGGCCACGGCAGCCACGGTCTGGCGCTTGTTTCCGCCTCGACGCGGGGGCTAAGATCGCGCACTGAACGGCTTTCGTCTGGCGGGAAGGGAAGACGGCAATGGGGAACATGGCGTCCCAGGTGGCGCTCGGGATGTTTCTGCCGTGGCTCGAGGGCGGAGCCCTGTTTGAAACCGGCCTTGCCGCCCCCGTCGCCACCCTTGCCGCCGCCCTCTTCTGGTTTGCGGTCGCGGTCTGGGCCTTGGCCGACCGGGCGCGTCTGCAGCGGGCGGGTTTGTCTTCACCCGGCGATGGGGACGACATTCTTGCCATGCTGGCCCGGGGCTCGGATGGATTTCTGCTCAGCAGGCCGGACGGCTCGATCGTCGCGGGCGGCGTCGCCGGCAACTGGATCGCATCAATTGACGGCGATGACCCTGCCGTCCCGACCGCGGAGGTCGGGCTCCTCGACACCCGGAGCCGGGCGCGCCTTCTCGAGCGGCTGGCGGACCCGTCGCCTTTCGAGACCATGCTTGTTCCTCTCGCCGACGGGCGGACCCTGCTCGCCTTCGAGCCGGACGGCATCGATGTAACGGCGATCGGCGCGACGCGGATCGTGCGGCTTCTCGAGATCGGGCAGGTGCGCGGACCGGGCCGTCATACGGGGCACATCGGTATGCGGCCGCACGAGGCTGCGGGCGCCTTTCCCGCCATTCTCGATGCGGTTCCCTTCCCCATGTGGATCCGCAACCGGGAACTCGAACTGATTGCCGTCAATGCCGCCTATGTGCGTGCGGTCGAGGAAGCCTCGGCGGACAATGTCGTCGCACGTCAGCTAGAGCTCGTGACCAACGCGCTCACGGGCAGCACGCGCGACAGTGCGCGGCGGGCGCTGGAGAAGGGGGCGCCCGGCACCGAGCGCCATTTCGCGGTCGTCGGCGGGCAGCGGCGGGCGCTCGCGGTCAGCGACATTCCGCTCGACGACCGGGTGATCGGGTTTGCCATCGACATCACCGATGCGGAGGAACTGCGAGCCGAACTCGCACGCGTGGTCGAGGGCCATTCGGAGACACTCAACCGGCTGTCGAGCCCGGTCGCGATCTTCGACGCCGAGCAGCGGCTGCGCTTTTCCAACAGCGCCTTCGCCCGCCTCTTTCGGCTGAGCGAGGAGTGGCTTGCCGAGCACCCCGATCACGCCAGCCTGCTCGAGGCCATGCGCGAGCGGCGCCGGCTTCCGGAACAGGCGGACTTCCGGGCATGGAAAAACCGCCAGCTCGATCTCTATCAGTCACCCGAGCCGGTCGAGGACATGTGGCATCTTCCCGATGGAACCACGCTGCGGGCGGTGACGCAGCCGCATCCGCTCGGCGGCCTGCTCGTTTTCTACGAGGATGTCACCGACCGGCTGGCGCTCGAGGGCTCGTACAACACACTGATCGCGGTCCAGCGCGAGACGCTCAACAATCTGCACGAGGCGGTCGCCGTCTATGGCAGCGACGCGCGGCTCAAGCTTTACAATCCGAATTACGCCCGCATATGGAACCTCGATCCGGACTATCTCGACAGTGAGCCGCATTTCGGCGAGATTCTCGATCACGCCCGCGCCCTGCTCGACACGAGCGGTGACTGGGCGGAGCGCAAGGCGCAGCTTCTCGGGCAGCTCACCGAGCGCGAGAGCCGTTCCGGCCGCTGGCACCGGCCCGACGGCAAGGTTCTCGATTACGCACTGGTGCCGCTACCCGACGGACGTATGTTGACCACGCATATCGACGTCACCGACAGTTTCCGCATCGAGCAGGCCCTGCGCGAGCGCAATGAGGCACTCGAGACCGCCGATCGCCTGAAAAGCGAATTCGTCGCCAACATGTCCTATGAGCTGCGCACGCCGCTCAACACCATCATCGGCTTTTCCGAGCTCCTCGACGGCGGCATTGCCGGCACGCTCGGCGACAAGCAGCGCGATTACATCCACTATGTGCTCACCGCTGCCGGGCAGTTGCGCGACCTCATCGACAACATTCTCGACCTTGCGGTGATCGAGGCCGGCGCCATGTCGCTCGATATCGTCGAGGTACCGATCGAGGCGCTGCTCGATGACGTGCTGGCGCTCAGCCGCGAGCAGGCGCGCAAGGCGGGCCTCGAGGTGCTTGTCAAGACGGCGGACGACTGCGGCACGATCGAATGTGACCAGCGGCGTCTCAAGCAGGCGATCTACAATCTTGTCACCAATGCCATCAAGTTCACGCCGCGTGGCGGGCGGCTGACCCTGCTCGCCCGGCCCGCGGGCGAGGACGAGGTCGAGATCATCGTCCGCGACACCGGGATCGGCATCGACGAGAAGGAACGGGTTGCCGTGTTCGAGAAATTCTATACCGGATCGAGCGCCAGCG
>RFKS01000169.1 GCA_003694205.1 Alphaproteobacteria bacterium
GCTCCTGCTCGACCACGGCGCCAACCCCAACGCCGTGGCCTCGATCCGCAAGGGTATCCGGTTCACCGATGACGAACGCGTGCACGAATATCGCGACGTCACGCCCGTCACCTACGGTCGCGCCTTTCACCTGCGCGGCTGGGTCAACGAAGCGGCATTGGCGGAAATCGCGGCGCGGGGCGGCGAATAATGGACCAGAAAACGACGAAAAGGCCGGAAGGTCGACCCTTCCGGCCTTTCTGGTGCCCCCCGGGCTGGGCCTATTTCCGATAGGCGAAGGGGGTCTTGCCCTTGAGATCCTTGTAGCGGTCGCGGAGCTTGGTCTGGCGCGAGACGAGCGGGATCGCCTCGCCGCGGATGAACACCGCATCGGGACTCGACATCACTTCCAGCGGATCGCCGTCCCAGACGACCACATCGGCCGTCTTGCCGCGCTCGAGCGAGCCGACCTCGTCCGCCACGCCATAAAGCCGCGCCGGATTGATGGTGATTGCCGCGAAAGCGTCTTCCCACTTCATGCCGTTCGCCACCGCATTGCCGGCATATTGCAGCACAAGGCGCGGATTGTGCCCGTCGCTGCTCTCATCGGCGATGGTGACCGCGACTCCCGCGGCGGCGAGCCGTGCCGCATTGGCCTGGGTGGCCGCAAGGCGCGAAAAATCGCCGGGCAGGTTCTGGAAGGGATGCACGATCACCGGTACCTTGGCGGCAGCAAGATCGTCGGCCACCATCCAGCCCTCTTCGGCACCGACGATGGCGATGCGGAGCTTCGGCATCTCGCGCCGGAGCTTGAGGATCTGCGTGATGTCGCTCGCCCGGTTGGCGGTAATCAGGAGCGGCACCTCGCCGCGCATCACCGGCCCGAGCGCCTCGGCATCGAGTGCGGAGAGCACAAGGCCCTTGAAGTCGTTCTTGTTCCGCATCCGCGCATAGCGATCGGCATCGCGCATGGCGTTCACGAAATAGACCACCGCCGCCCCGCGGGCGCCGCCGACGCGGGCCGCGCCGGAGGCCCCGAGCGAGGCAACGGCGAAAGCCCGCGGGTGGGTAACAATGTCCTTCGCGTCGCCGAGATGGATGAGCGCGCCATAGCCGGAGAAGAGGTGATCGCGGCCGCCCGGCACCACGGCGGCGCGGGTGATTCCCTCGATGCGGCTCACCGGAATGGCGCTCGCGCGCGGATTGATGCCGTAGGAGATGTCGAAGGCGGCGGAAAAGGGCGCCTCCTTCGAGACCCCCGTATCGCGCGTCGACTCCTCGAGACTGACCTCGACGGCCCCAAGCGCCGTATTGGCGGCGAAGATGCCCGGGGTGACGATCTTGCCATGGGCATCGACGACCCTGTAGCCGTCCGGCGCCGCGTCGCCGGCCCGCACCGCCTCGATGCGGTCGCCGTCGAGGAGAACCGTGCCGGTGTCGAGCTTGCCCTCGGGCCCCATGGTGATGACAGTGCCGCCGACGATGGCGATCCGCTCGGCAGCCGCCGGTCCGGCGACAAGCGCAAGGGCGGCGGCGAAGAGAAGTGCGAAGCGGCTCATTTCACGTCTCCTTCCCCGGGCTGGCCGAGCTCGAAATCGCTCACCGGCTGATGCGCCGGGTCCTTGCGATCCCAGATCAGCGCGCCGTCGATGAAGACCTCGTCGGCCTTGGTATAAACCGAGAAGGGATCGCCCGACCACAGCACCACATCGGCGTTCTTGCCCGGCTCGAGACTGCCGGTCTTGCCCTCGATCCCGAGCGCCTTCGCCGGATTGTAGCTGAGCCAGGTCCAGGCATGCGCCTTGGTGATCGCGAGCCCCGCCTTGCGCGCGTCCGCCAGCGCCTTCGCCGCCTCCTGATTGAGACGTTGGATCCCGATCTCGGAGTCGGAATGGACGATGGCGCAGGCGCCGGCCTGATCGACGAACGGGATGTTTTCGCGGATGCCGTCATAGGCCTCGAGCTTGAAGCCCCACCAGTCCGCCCACATGGCGGCGCAGATGCCGTTCTCGGCGAGAAGGTCGGCGACCTTGTAGGCCTCGACGGCATGATGGAAGGCGGCGACGTGGTAGCCGAACTCCTTCGACATGTCGATCACCTGTGCCATCTCGTCACCACGATAGCAGTGCATCTGCACACGGATCTTGCCGTCGAGCACGCCCTTCAGGGTCTCGAGTTCGAGATCACGCTTGGGCGGCTTTGCCTTCTCCGCCTCCTCGCCCCCCTTGGCCTTCTTGGCCTCGTATTCCTCCCATTGCCGCTTGTAGTCGGCGGCCTTGATCCAGGCGGCGCGGTAGCCTGCGAAATTGCCCATGCGGGTCGAGGGCGCCCGGCCCTTCGAGCCATAGACACGCTTGGGATTCTCGCCGCAGGCCATCTTCAGCCCGTAGGGCGCGCCGGGGAACTTCTTCCCCTGCACGGTGCGGGCCGGCACGTTTTTGAGCACCACCGAGCGGCCGCCGAAGAGATTGGCCGAGCCGGGCAGGATCTGCATCGCGGTAATGCCGCCAGCGAGCGCACGGATGAAGCCGGGATCCTGCGGCCACACCGAGTGCTCGGCCCAGACCTCCGCGGTATTGGGTGCGGTCGCCTCATTGCCGTCGGAATGCGCGCGCAGACCCGGCGAGGGATAGACGCCGAGATGGCTGTGCACATCGATGATGCCCGGCGTCACCCAGCGCCCCTTCGCGTCGACGACCGTGGCGTCCTCGGGGATGGCGACGTCCGTGCCGAGCGCCACCACCTTGCCGTCGCGCATGACGAGCGTGCCGCCGTCGATGCGCCCGCCGCGGCCGTCGAGAATGACGGCGTTGGTGATCGCCGTCGGCACCGACGGCAAGGGATGATAGGTCGAGGGATAGGGTGTCCCCTCGTCGGCAGCGCGCGCCGGCATGCCGGATGCCGCCAATATGGCCGAGAGCGCAATACCTGCAAGGGCTGCGCCGCGATGCGTTGTCACTGCTCTTTCCTCCCCTCAAGGACTGTCGTTTGGACTGTTACGCGAGCCACCATGCCGGCCCTGCGCCGGCGTGGCCCGTGCCTCACGCTACTCCCTTTCGAGCTCGGGATGGACCCCAGCCGCCACGGGCTCGCCCAGCTCCTCCGTGCCGGCGAGCTCGGGCTCGTCGCGCAAGGTGTCGAGATGCATCAGGCGCTTGACCAAAGGCGAGACGAGCGCCACACCGACACCGATTGCCACCGCGACAAGGCCGATCTCGTGATAGACCGAGAGCACGGTCTCCTTGGCGAGTTCGGTGCCCCCGCCGCCCTCGGAACCGGTGGCGCGGGCGATCATGCCGGCAACGAAATTGCCGCCCGCGGTGGCAAAGAACCAGGCGCCCATGATCAGACTCGCCATGTGCGCCGGCGCCAGCCGGTTCATTGCCGACAGCCCCACCGGCGACAGGCACAATTCGCCCGTGGTGTGCAGGAAATAGATGAGGAAGATGAAGATCACCGGTGTCGGATTGTCGATCCCGACGAGATGCGCCCCCCAGACGAGAACCAGGAATCCGAGCCCGAGCTGGATGATGCCGAGGCCGAACTTGAGGGGTGTCGAGGGTTCGAGCCCACGCCGGCCGAGCGCCTGCCAGAGCCAGGCGAAAATGGGCCCGAGCAGGATGATGTAGATCGGGTTGATCGACTGGAACAGCGATGCCGGAACGGTGAGGCCGAGAATCTCGCGATCGACATGACGATCGGTGAAGAGATTCAGTGACGATCCGGCCTGCTCGAACAGCCCCCAGAACAGGGGTTGCAGGGCGATCAGGAAGATGATCGCAAAGATGCGGTCGCGGTCTTCCGGCTGCAGGCGGAAGAACGCCACGAGCAGGATATAGAGAAGCAGGACAACGCCCGAGCCGAGAAGGATCGTCCCCACTACACCCTGGTACTGGATCAGCGTCCAGATCACTCCTACCGAAGCGATGCTGAGGCCATAGAGCAGCCACTCGAAAGGGACACCGAATACCGGCTTTTTGAGGCGTGCGGGGTCAGGTGCCTCGCCGTGGCCCTCAAGCAGCGGCTTGCCCCACATGAAAACGACGAGGCCCAGCAGCATGCCGACACCCGCAGCCCCGAATCCATAGGCCCAGCCAACCTTTTCGCCGAGCCAGCCGGCGATGATGGCGCCCGTGGCGGCGCCGGTGTTGATACCCATGTAGAAGATCGTGTAGGCGCCGTCGCGGCGGACGTCGGTGCGCGGATAGAGCTGGCCGACGATGACCGAGATATTGGCCTTGAGAAAGCCCGAACCGACGATGATGACGGCGAGCGCGAGCCAGAAGACGTTGATCGTCGGATCGGACTGCCCGCCGGTGCCACCGATTGCCATCATGAACTGCCCGATGGTGAGCAGCACGGCGCCGAAGAGCACCGCTTTCCGCTGCCCGAGATAGCGATCGGCGAGATAGCCGCCGAGCACCGGTGTGATATAGACGAGCGACGTGTAGGCGCCGTAGATCAGATAGGCCTTGGGCTCGGCGAAGAGCCAGTGCTTGACGAGATAGAAGATGAGGAGCGCGCGCATCCCGTAATAGGAAAAGCGCTCCCACATCTCGGCGAAAAAGAGGACGAAAAGCCCTTTCGGGTGGCCGAGGATCTCGCCGCTGCCACCCGGCCGGCCCGCCGCCGGCGTCTGTGTCGCCTCGCTCATCTGCTCACGATCCCTTCCTGCTCGCCACACCCCGCCGCGGAGGCTCTGCCGTGGCATTCTCCCGTCTCATTGTGTCCCGTCCGACGCAAGCGGACGCGCCCATAGTCAAATCACAGAATCGCGTTCTTGCCCAGCCCTTCGCGACGGGCCGTGCCCCGGCCGCCGAGAGTGGCTTGCAATTCAGGCGCTTGCTTCACGCTCTTGTGACAGGGAGCGAGCAAGCTGTGATAAGACGCCAATCAAAATTCGGGCATAATCACGCCTGTCCGTGGGGGATCGTCCCTGGTTCTCCGCGGGCAGGTCGCGGGGCACACGACGTTCCCCCTGTTCCGACCCACTTGCCTTGGGTCCCGCGACAACTCGACGAGCCCCCGCAGTGCCCTCTGCGGGGGCTTTTCTCTACCGCTGCACGACCGACGGTGCCGCCCGTCGCCGGGGCCGGTGCTACGGCCGCACCCGTGAACGGCACCACTCGGAGACCCAACCTAAGTATCCTTGATCGTGATATTCTGTTCCGATATATGTTCGGAACAGGTTCAAACCCGCACCGGGACGCCCTGCCCGTGGACATCGCCTCGTGGATCGACACCGCCGCCGCGCTCCTCGCCCTTCCTGGTGAGCCGGCGGCAGTCACCTTGCCGGACTCGGTCTCGGGGTGGGTGCAGGCCATTCTCGATCCCTCGCGCTATGAGGCGCTGCTCGAGGCGGCCGGCCTCTGGGCGCCCCTGTTCTCGCTCGGTCTCATGCTGGCGGTCTCCTTGCTGCCGCTGCCCGCGGAGACGGTGGCGATCGTCAATGGCATGGTCTTCGGCCGCCTCGGCGGCTTCGTGCTCACGCTTCTTGGGGCGCTCATCGCGGCCTCGGTCGCCTTCGCCATCGGTCGACAGCTTGGGCGTCCGGCGGCGGCGCGCTTCGTTCCGGCGCGGGCGCTCGGCCGCTATGACCGGCTGGTCGAGGGCGGCGGACCCATGATGCTACTCGTCCTGCGCATGCTGCCCGTGGTGCCCTTCACGGTGGTCAATTACGGCGCGGCGCTCTCGCGGCTGCGCTTTTCCACGTTTCTGTGGACCGCCACACTCGGCATGATCCCGCCCATCGCCGCCTTCGTCCTCATGGGCAGCGTGCTGCGTGACGATCCGCTGCTCGGCTGGCTGCTCATCGCAGGCGGTGCCGTCGCCATCGCCGGCCTCGGCTATCGGCTGCGCCACTGGGGCACCTCACGGAGTGAGACCCCGTGAGCAGCGCTACTCCTCGGGCGCGATGGTGACTCGCAGACCCTCGAGCGCGTCGGTGACCTCGATCTGGCAGGAAAGACGCGAATTGGCGCGATAGACCTCGGTGTCGGAGACCAGGTCGTACTCGTCCTCCTCCTGCGCCGGCAGACGGCCGAGCCACTCCTCGGCGACATAGACATGACAGGTGGCGCAGGAGCAGCAGCCGCCGCAAATCGCGGCAAGATCGGCGATCCCGGCATGCTTGATCGCCTCCATGAGGCTGGTGCCGGGCCTGGCCTCGATCACATGCTCGGTGCCGGACCAGTCGGTGACGTGAATTTTCGGCATAGGCGACTCGTTGCCCCTCGTCTTCTTCTTCCGTGCCGGGCGTCCCGGCTACCGGTCCGACTTACTATCGGCTGCGGGCGCCGGCGCCAAGCGGGAAATGAGCCGCAGCGCGCCGGCGACGTCCGGCGCCTCGACCTCCACCCCCTGTGCAAGAAGACAGGCCCGCATATTGGCCGCTGCAAGAACCTCCGGCGACTCGCCGTCCGCGGCCGGGCCCTCGGCCGCATCGAGCTCCAGCAACAGACGGTGCTCCGCACGCTCGGTCTCGATCTCGCAGCGTTTGAGCGCCTCATAGGCAAAGGCGAGATGCGGCATATCCGCGGTCAGCGCCTTCGCCCGGCGGCGCACCGCGCGTAGCGGGCGCACGATGCCGGCGCGCCAGTCCTCCGTGCCGTCAATGAGCGCCCGCCAGGCGACCTCGTCGAGCCGTTGGCCAAGAACCGCCCCGGAATAAGCGCCATAGAGCAGAAGATTGACATCGGCACCATGCTTGTCCTGCAGCCTGAGGCAGGCCTCCTGCACACCCGGCGCCCCATAGAGCGCCACCGCATGGCGCCAGAAGCGGTCGGCAGCAGCCTCCAGTTCGTTCTCCGTGGCAATCATTCAGCTCCGGCCCGGCCGCGAAATGCCCGTGCGCCCAATCATGCCCATGATGGAAGTCACGCGAAAGCTTTTGGTGCGACGGATCTCGGGGAGATGGTGAGCCCGGCAGGGATCGAACCTGCGACCTACTGATTAAAAGTCAGTTGCTCTACCAACTGAGCTACGGGCCCCCGGAACGCCGCCTGTCCATCGAGATGGTGCGCGTTCGGTCTCATGCCAACCCACACCCCCTTCGCGGGCGCGGCGGACCATAGTTAAGCGCGATAACCCGGTCAAGCGCGGCGACCGCGGCGGCACCGACGAAGAGGAGCACCGAGGCGCGGCCCGGCTTGCAACCGGATCATCCGGCCGACAGGCATCAGGTGCAGTGGAAAAGGCACCGTGCCTTAGAGCCCGCCCGGATCATCCCCGAAATCGGAATCCGCATCGAGGTTGGTCACGGCGCGGAAAAAGCTGAAGCGCACGCACCCCTCGTCGTCGGCGACCGGCAGGTGCAGGGTGCGGTAGCGCACATGCGGGCGATCGAGCATGTGCAAGCTGCCGATATCGAGC
>RFKS01000170.1 GCA_003694205.1 Alphaproteobacteria bacterium
CTCTCGACCCCCGGCAGCGGGCCTTCATGACGGTCGGCGTCGCCACCGACGCCGCCCTTGCGCCAGGCACCGCTCAGCAGTTCGGGCGACTTCTTGAGCATTTCGGTGAGGCTCTTGCGCGTCGCGGCAACGAGGACGCTGTCGCCGGGTCGGAGGACGAGATCATGAAATGGCGGCAGCATGACCTCGTCGCCGCGGCGGATGGCGCGGATGGTCATGTCCGTGAGCTCCGGAAAAAGGCCGGAAATGGCGCGCGCGCCATCGAGCCGGCTGCCCTCGCTGACCTCGAGCTGCACCAGAAACTGCTTCGCCGAGCTCTCGAACTGTGCCGCCATCGTCGCCCTGTCCTTGAGCAGAAAGGGTGCGATGAAGGCAACATAGACGAAGCCGACGACGCCGAGGATGAGACCTGGCAAGGTGATCGAGAAAAAACCGAGATGCTCGCCCGTGATCTGGGCATAGACGCCGGCGACGAGCAGGTTCACGCTGGACCCGATGAGCGTCAGATTGCCGCCGAGGATGGCGGCATAGGAGAGCGGGATCATGACCCGGCTCGGATTGATCTTGAGCCGGGCCGCGAGCGCGCTGAGGATCGGGATGAAGATCGCCACCACCGGCGTGTTGTTGATGAAACCGGAAAACAGCATGACCACGAGAAGGATGCCGTAGAGCACCTTGCGTGGCGAGGTCATGGCCGGACCGAGGAGACGCCGCACCGGCTCGTCGAGCGCGCCGGACATGACGAGCGCCTGGCCCATGACGAGAAGGCCGAGAATGGCAAGCAGGGCAGGGTCGGCAAATCCGGAAACCAGCTCACGCGTGGTGAGGGCGGAATCTCCGACCGGCAGGAAATGGAAGAGCAGCAGGAAGGCGACGATGATTCCGAGCGAGGTCGCTTCCATCGGAATCCGCTCGATGGCGTAAAGCGCCATGCCAAGAAGGATAATCGCAAATGTGAGCCACATCTGCACGCTGGGATCGACGACGGTCATAGGCGGTGACTTGCATCCCCCCTGAACGGGCACTTTTCATGATTTCAGTATAACGATCTCGCAACCCGGAACCAGTGGATGTAATCGTCTTACCGATTGGCACCGCCTGGCGCGATGACCGGCGCCTCGCGCAGCACGAGGATGGTGATGCGCCGGTTCTCGGGCCGGGTCGGATCGGTGGGATAGAGGGGCTCGGTGGCAGCCTTGCCGACGACCTCGGCGATGCGATCATCGCTGACACCGGTGCGGTCGAGGATACGCCGCGCCGCATTGGCGCGATCGGCGGACAGCTCCCAGCTCGAATAGTCGCCGCTATCGCTGCGGCCGTCGGCATCGGTATGACCGACGATCGAGACCCGGTTCGGCAGGGTGGCGACGATGGCGCCGATCTCGCGCATCATGCGCTGGGCATAGGTATAGAACTGCGCCGTTCCCCGCTGGAACATGGCGCGCCCGTCCTTGTCGGTGAGCTGGATGCGGATGCCTTCCGGCGTCTCCTCGACCAGGATCTGATCGCGGTGGCGCGCGAGCTCCGGGCTTTCCTGGATTGCCTGGCGGAGATTGTCCTGAAGAATGGCGAGCGCCTTGTCTGTGTTCTTGTCCGGCGCATCCATGGACACCGACTTCGCCTCGTCGGCATCGGTCTGGCCTTCGCCCGGTGTCTCCGAGGTCTCCTGTGTCGTCTTCGGCGGGCCCTGGATCTCGAGCACGGAGGCGCTGGCCCCGACGGCACCGCTCGTGTCCATCACCGTTCCGGCGAGCGGCTTGCCGGCTCCCGAGGTGCCGCTGACGCTCGCTGACGAGGGCGTGAAATAATCGGCAAGTCCCTCGAGCGTCTTCTTGTCGGAGACATTGAGCAGCCACAGGAGCATGAAGAAGGCCATCATCGCGGTGGTGAAGTCGGCATAGGCGACCTTCCAGGCGCCGCCATGATGGCCGCCACCCGTCTTCTTGATCCTCTTGATCAGGATCGGCCGCTCATTGTCCTTCTTCGCCACGCGATCCTCTCCGGGCCCAAGGTCCATGCCGTCCTGCCATGGCGGCGGAACGGATGACGGTGTGCCCGGAGTCTGGCGCCGCAGCGTTAATTTTCGGTTGCGGGCACGAGCTCGAGACGATCGCCCGCAAGCGCCGCATCCGCGGTGGCGATCCGAAGATAGTCGACGCGCAGCCAGCGCTCGAACTGGTCGTCATAATGGGGCGAGAGGGGATTTCCGGATTCGCCCGTCGGAATGACATAGCGCGAGTTCTCGAGGTCGCCAAAATCATAGATCGCGCGATAGCTCGGCGCGTGGCGGAAGCTGTAAACATCGGGCTCGCGAAAGCGCGGCCCGGCGACATTGACGGTATAAGTGCCGCCCGGCGCCGGCGCGCGCAGTTCGAAGAAGGGGCGCAGCGCGGCGACCTCCGAGAGCGGCTCATGGCGCTGGATCACCTGGTGCAGGGTCCCCCATCGCCAGGATTGCCAGTCGCCGCCGAGCCGTGCCTCGAGATCCGCCATGGCATCGGCAAAGGCGGCGGCCACCGTATCGTCGCAGGTCTCGAGCGCGTCCGTGGTGACATCGTCGCACCAGCGCGCATAGTCGTCCTCAGCGGCGAGCACGCGGTGCAGGAAATTCGGTTTCGCACCCCAGTAACGCGGGAACTTGTCGCCGAGCTCGTCGGCGTAGACGCGCTTTGCCAGGTGCCGATGCCAGGCCGAGAACAGAAGCGGCTCCGGCCGGTCGGCGCGCATCTCGCGGTCCCAGGCGGCGAGTGCCGCAACGGCGTCCGGCAGCGGCGCCTTCATGTGCGCGAGCATGAGCGGCAGCAGGTCGTCGGCCAGTGTCGAATGCACATCCGCCTGGATGCGGGCCATGCTGTCCGCATCATGTGTCTCGCTGGCAGCGAGCAGGGAGCGGATCCGGTCTCCGCGATAGGGCATGGCCCATCCGCTGGTCAGGAAATGCGGATAGTCCGGGCCGACGATCTTCTCATTGGCGGTGGCGATGAACCCTTCTTCGGGATTGTAGCGCCGCGGCAGCGCGCCATAGGGCAGATAGCCGGTCCACTCATAACCCGCCTTCCATCCGGGCGCCGGGACGAGGCCATGGGTGTCGTTTTCCGGGGCGCGAACCGGCACCCGGCCGGGCGCGATATAGCCGATATTTCCCGCCGCGTCGGCGAAGACCATGTTCTGCATCGGTGTCACATAGGCCTTGAGCGCCTCGGTGAACTCCTCGAAATTGCGCGCCTCGGCGAGCGAGGTGGCAACGCTCGGCGTGGTGTCGTCCTCCTCGAGTGCGGTCCAGCGCAGGGCCAATGCATAGCCGTCGGGCAAGGCGGCGCGGATGTCGCCGCGGGCGTCGGAAATCACTGGGCCGTGCCGGGTTTCGCGCACGGTGAAGGTCACCGGCGGCGCATCCTTGATCTCGATCGTCTCGGTACGGCTGCGGAACGCCTCCGACCCGTCGGGCGTCAGATAGCCACTCCCATCCTCGGTTAGTTTCTCGAGGTAAAGATCCTGGACATCGGGGTTCACATTGGTGAAGCCCCAAGCGATATGGTCATTGCGACCGAGGATGATGCCGGGCACGCCGGGCATCGACGCGCCGACCAGGTTGTGCCCGGCGATCTTCATGTGCACGAGATACCACAGGGACGGTGTCGTGAGCCCGAGATGCGGATCGTTGGCGAGCAACGGCTTGCCACTCTTCGTGCGACTGCCCGAGACGACCCAGTTGTTCGAGCCGAGACCGAGGTCGTTGGCGCCGGCTGGCACTGTGGCCGAGGCGGTCCTGAGGTCGAGGCCATCATAAAGTGCCTTGAGGTCGGGGAGCGGGATCGATGGATCGCCGGGATAGGGCGGGAAGAACTCGGCGAGCTGTTTCGCATCGAGCGTGCCCGCGAGGTCGAGGCGTGACAGCTCGCGGCCCATATTGCCGCCGAGATCGAGCGACATCATCTTGAGCCAACCCAGCGAATCGATCGGTGTCCAGCGTTCGGGACGGACGCCGGTGATAAGGAATTCCGGCGGCCAGGCGCCGCGGTGAGTCCCGATATAGGCGTTGACCCCGGCGGCATAGGCCTTGAGCAGGGTCTGGGCCGCCGGGCTCTGATGTGGCCACGATTTCCGTGCCCGGTCATAGAGCGACAGGGTGCGCAGATAGCGGTCGGTGGCGACGGTCGAGGGGCCGGCGAATTCCGACAGGCGGCCGCTCGCCACCCGTCGCCGCATTTCCATTTGCCACAGCCGGTCCTGCGCATGGACGAAGCCGAGCGCGAAGGCGGCGTCGGCCTCGTTTTCTGCGATGATGTGCGGAATGCCGTTGTCGTCGCGAACCACGGTCACCGGCGCGGTCAGGCCGGCGAGCGCGATGCGCCCGCTGGTCGTGGGCAGCGAGGTGCGCACATAGACCCAGGCGAAAAGCGCGACGAGCAGGACCGCCGCAACGAGTCCGGCCAGAATCCTGAATGCGGTCCTCTTGCGCGTGGCGGCCATCTCCTTTTCCTCCCCTTGTCCGCGGCATCGAGTCTGGACAGTCGCCGGTGGCCTCCCTAAAGCTCGGAGCCAGGGTGCGATCCGGACGATGCTCAGACTAGCGAGGCGGCGATGGGCGACAACCTCTCTTTTTTGGGGCTTGGCGTGATGGGCTATCCGATGGCCGGGCATCTGGCCCGGGCCGGACATCGCGTCACGGTCTACAATCGCACCCGGGCCAAGGCCGAGCGCTGGCTCGCCGAGCATGGAACCGCGGACTGCCGCATCGCAGCAAGTCCGCGCGCGGCGGCCGATGGTGCCGACATCGTGTTCGCCTGCGTCGGTGCCGATGAGGATGTGCGCGCCGTCTGCATCGGACCGGAGGGTGCTTTCGACGGCATGAGGACGGGCGCCGTCTTCGTCGATCACACGACGGCTTCCGCCGCACTCGCGCGGGAGATGGCGGCGGAGGCGGAAAAGCGTGGGCTCGCCTTCCTCGATGCGCCGGTCTCGGGCGGCGAGGCGGGCGCGGTCAATGGCCAGCTCACCATCATGGTCGGCGGCGACGAGGCGGCCTTCGCCCGCGTGCGGCCGGTGATCGCTGCCTATGCGAAGATGGCGCGCCTTCTGGGCCCGGCCGGTGCCGGTCAGACGGCGAAGATGGTCAACCAGATCTGCATCGCCGGCATCGTGCAGGGACTTGCCGAGGCGCTCCATTTCTGTCTCGAGGCCGGGCTCGATGCCGACGCCGTGGTCGATGTGATCTCCAGGGGCGCGGCCCAGTCCTGGCAGATGGACAACCGCGCGGCCACCATGGTGCGCGGCGAATTCGATTTCGGCTTCGCGGTCGATCTCATGCGCAAGGATCTGGCGATCGTGCTCGCCGAGGCGCGGCGTCTTGGCGTCTCGCTGCCGCTCACCGCGCTCGTCGACCAGTTCTATGCCGATGTGCAGAAGATGGGCGGCGGGCGCCAGGACACGTCGAGCCTCATCCGCCGCTTTCGCGGTTAGGCGCGCTCCTCCCCGCGGCTGTCGGGTACCTCGGTCGGTGCCTCGGCCTGGGCGGCGCGGAAGGCGTCGAGCCGCTCCGCAATTCCCTCATCCGAAAGGGCCAGGATGGCGGCGGCGAGGAGTGCCGCATTCTTTGCTCCCGCCCTTCCGATGGCGAGCGTGCCCACAGGAATGCCGCCGGGCATCTGCACGATCGAGAGCAAGCTGTCGAGCCCGCCGAGCGCCTTGCTCTCGATCGGCACGCCGAGCACCGGCAAGGGAGTGAGACTAGCGGCAACGCCGGCAAGATGTGCTGCGCCCCCGGCACCGGCAATAATCACCTTGAGGCCCCGGCCGCGCGCACCGCTGACATAGTCGTGCACCTTTTGCGGTGTCCGATGGGCGGAAAGGACATGCGCCTCATGCGCGATTCCGAGCGCGGCGAGCATGTCGGCGGCGTGGCGCATCGTCTCCCAGTCCGAGCGGCTGCCCATGATGATGCCGACGAGGGGTGCGGATTCGGTCATGTCGCGTCTCCCCGCAATGCCGTGCACGAGCCGGAACCCGGGGAATAGAGGGGCGGTCATGCCGGGTCAAGCCGGCAGCGGATGCTTTTTGCCGGTTTTTCCGCTATGCTGCCACCAATGCTTCGAAGAGACGCGAATTACGGGGGGAGGAGGCGATCGCGATGAAGGTCGAGTCCCCGGGCCGTGTCGAGGGCGTGCCCCGGCAAGGGCAGGAACAGGGGAGTGAAAAGCGCCAGCCGGCGAAGGAGGATGGCGGGCACGTCCGGGAGGGTTTCCGCGACGAGGTCGTGCTCCATGGCGTGCCGCAGTCCGAGCTGACGCCAAAGGCGCAGGAGGCGCTCACCGCTCTCATGGGCGAGAACCAGCGCTTGCGGCGCGAACTCGAGTCCGCACGGCGCCGGGTCGCCGAGCTCGAGGAGCTGGCCGACCACGATTCCCTGACCCCGGTCTATAACCGCCGCGCGCTGCTGCGGGAGCTGTCCCGACTGGTCGCTCATTCCAGCCGTTACGGGACGCCGCTGAGCATCATCTATCTCGACCTCGACGGGCTCAAGGAAATCAATGACGCCTATGGCCACAAGGCCGGCGATCTGGCGCTGATGACTGTCGCCGAGGCGCTCAATGCGGGGACGCGCGCATCCGACATCGTCGGCCGTTTGGGCGGCGACGAGTTCGGTATCCTGCTGCCTCATGCCGACGAGGCGATCGCACGCGAGACGGCGGCGCGACTTGCGGCCCAGATTGCCCATACGGGTGTCGAGATCGAAGGGCGACGGCTGGGGCTCTCCATTTCCTATGGTGTGCACAGCCTGCGGGAAGGGGAGTCGGCGGAGGACCTGCTGTCGGCTGCCGACATGCGCATGTACAGAAACAAGGAGCAGCGGCTCAGTGGATAACGCCGACTTGCTCAGGCGATGATGTCGGGGAGAAGCTGGTCCTCGATCAGGCGTATCTCGTCGCGAAGTGCGAGTTTACGCTTTTTCAAGCGCCGTATCTGAAGCTGGTCGAAGGTGCCGGATCGGATGAGGGCATCGATGGCGGAGTCGAGATCGCGATGTTCCTGCTGCAGTATGAAGAGACGCCGCCGCAGTTCGACGTCTCCTATCCGGGTTCCGTCGTCCATGACCGGGTGATCCGCTGATTGTGATCGATGTGTTTCGCCTAACGAATATTAGCACGATTCGGACCCGCTCCCAAGCCGCAGCACGGGCTGCGGACGCGCCTTCTTGGGACTGCGGTTCGCTTTGCCGAATTCTTCCTTTCAGGACTGGAATCCGGTGACAGGTGGCCCCATTTGTGATGAAATATCCCATCCCCAACCCCCAGCAACGGAGGATACCGGCATGACTCAGCAAGCGCATGTCCAGGCCTTGGCGGAAAAGCACGCCACTCTGGAACGGATCATCGCTGAGGAGTTGACACGACCATCGCCGGACAGCCTTCGCATCGCGGAACTCAAGCGTCAGAAACTCAAGATCAAGGAAGAAATGAGCGGCATGGTCCAGTAGGGACCGGGCGCCGGCGGGCCTCTGCGCCACCGCGGTAGGCCCGCGCGCCGGAAAATGCCGATGACCCATGCCGCGCCCGCCCCTCACCCACCGCGGGGGCAAGTCGCGAGATGCCCACGGTTCACGGTGCCGTGGAGGGTGGTGCGGGCCGCCCTCACGGTCATCATGTTGCTCGTGAGCGGTACGGCGGTGGCCGGCCCGGACCCTCGGGACATACAGGCCAAGGCCCGCGCCGCCGTCGCGCATCTTGGGGAATGGCGTGCCGAGGGCCGGGATGTGTCGGCGATCCTGCCC
>RFKS01000019.1 GCA_003694205.1 Alphaproteobacteria bacterium
GGACTTGCGGCCGCCAAGGCGCATACGGGGGCGAGCCTGGAGAATGACGCCGCGATCGATCGTTTGTGCGCGGAAGCGGGCATCGTGCGGGTCGCTTCCCTGCGCGAGCTCGAGCTTGCCGCCAAGGCCTTCGGCTTTTTCCCCCGCGGCTTTGGCCGGCGGGCACTGATCCTGTCGAATTCCGGCGGCCCCGGCGTGCTTGCCACCGACCGGGCGACGCTTGTCGGGCTCGATCTCGTCGACCTGCCGCCGGCGATGGCCGAAGAGTTGCGCGGCTTTCTTCCTGGCGAGGCGTCGGTGCGCAATCCGCTCGACCTGCTCGCCGATGCCCGCGAGGATCGCTTCGGGGCGACGCTCGATGCCGCTCTCGCTCATGCCGATGCCTTTGATGTGATCCTGATGATCCATGTTGTCCCCTTCATGGTCGATGCGGCCCCGGTGATTGACGCGCTTGCTGCGCGGGCCCGCGAAGCGCGTTTGCCGATCCTGCATTCGATGATGGGAACGCTCGTCGACAAGGCGGCGTGGTTCCGCACGATGGAGGACGCCGGGGTGCCGATGTTCGACAATATCGAGGACATGGCCGTCGCGGCCGGCATTCTCGCGCGCTATGATGCCACGAGGCGAGAAGGAGACAGGGAATGAAGCTCTATACCTATTTCCGCAGCTCTGCGTCCTTTCGCGTGCGCATCGCGCTCAAGCTCAAAGGCATCCCCTATGAGCCGGCTTTTGTTCATCTTCCGAAGGGCGAACAGAGGGCGGAGCAATATCGTGGCAAGAATCCGCAAGGTCTGGTACCCGCACTCGAGGATGGTGACGCCGTGCTCACGCAATCACTCGCCATCATCGAATATCTCGACGAGACTCATCCCGAGCCGCCGTTCCTGCCGGCCGATCCGGTCGGCCGCGCCCGCGTGCGGGCGATGGCGATGGTGGTGGCCTGCGACATCCACCCGCTCAACAATCTGCAGGTGCTGAAATACCTCAAGGACCCGCTGGGCCATGACCAGGACGACATCGACCGCTGGTACCGTCACTGGGTGAGCCGCGGCTTCGAAGGACTCGAGGAGCTGGTACGCCGTCATGGCAGCGAGAAATACTGTTTCGCTGACCGGCTGAGCCTTGCCGATATCTGCCTCGTGCCGCAGATGTGGAATGCGCGACGTTTCAAGACCGACCTCACGCCCTTCCCCAATCTGGTGCGCATCGACGCCCATCTGAGTGCGCTTCCCGCCTTTGCCGAGGCGGCTCCGCCGGCGCAGCCCGACGCCTTCTGAGAGTATCGGAAGAGACCGGGGCGCGCCGATCGTCTTGCGGCCCCGGCGACGCTCAGCCCTGCGCGCCGGCGGGTGCTGTCGCAAGGCGGTGCGCGACCCAGTCGGCGAGCGATGCCGCGAGAGTCTCCATGGCGGTGCCCATTGCCTCGACGATCGCGTCCGCGCTTCTGCCCCGTGTCTCCTGCGAGGCTGTGAAGATGCGGTCCGCGACGATTTCCGACGAGGTGGCACGCTGCAGGGTGGCGGCGAGCACGACGCGTGCCTCGCCGGATGCGCCTTCGGGCGACATGTCGGTTTCAAAAACGCGAAGATCGAGCCTCAGCCGGTAGGCGACGGGAAGATCTGCGTCGAGTGCGCTGGCGGCGGCGATGCCGTCGCGAGCGTCAAGCACATCTGTGAAATAGCGGGCGGCGAGCAGCGGAACACGGTCCTCCCAGCGCGCACCGGCAAGATACTCGATCCGGATCGGGCTCGTCCGGATGGCGATGCGATCGCTGTCGAGCGCACCGGCGACATTGGGCGCTTCGACGAGCACGCGCAGGGCCGTCGTCCGGTCCTCGGTGGCGGGCGCCACCGCGGGCAGGGTATAGAGCGCGGGCGCCGGTCCGCCGGGTCCGAGATCAACCAGGCCACCGCATGCGGCGAGCAGCAGGACGGGCAATAGGCGAAGCGACTGGCGCGGGCTCATTTCCGCTCCTCGGGCTTGTATTCGGGAACCTTGGTGCCAAAGAGAATTTGCTCGGGGTGATCCGCGATCGTGTCGAGCACGCGATTGAGGCGCACGGACAGCCGGCGCAGGTCGGCGACGAGGCGCGTCGTCTCTGGAAGGGCGGTGTTGACGAACCGCGAGACGCCCTCGCGGTTGTCCGCAACGAGACCGTCGAGCTCGTCCGCCACCGCCTTGATGGCCGCCGCCGTCTCGGCGGTCTTGCGGAAGGCCTCGCGCACATCCTCGTCCATCACCGAGCGGGTCGTGTCCGCGGTGGCGGTGAAGGATTGCGCCATGGTCCGGAAGTCGCCGATTGCCTGATCGAGCTGCGCGAGCAGGCGGGCGAGCTCGGCGTCCCGCCTGTTGAGGTCGGCCGACAGGGTTTCGACATTGGCGAGGATGGCAGCGATGCGGTCGCGATTCTCCGCATTCAGAAGCTGTTTCAGATTGTTGACCGCAAGGATGGCCTCATTGATCAGATTGGGGGCTTCCTCGAAAACCTGCTGGATCGGCGATTGCTCCGACGGAATGATCCGTTGCCCCGTATCGGGGTCGGGCGTGATTTCCTTCTCGCCCTGGCCGCCGGAAATCTGCACGAAGGCAATGCCGGTGAATCCCTGCAGCTCGAGCCGCGCCACGCTGCCCTCGAGAATTGGCACCTCGGATTCGATCCTGACGTCGACGAGGACCTTCGAGGGGTCCTCGCGCGGGATCGAGATGTCTTGCACGGTGCCCACCGGAACCCCGTTGAGCCGGACCGCGCTGCCCTTGTTGAGGCCGGCGACCGAGCCCTCGAAATAGATGCTGTAATCGGTGAACTTCTGGTCGACATCGACCTTCGCGAGCCAGATCACGAACGCGAACAGGCCGCCGATGAGGATCAGCATGAAGGTGCCGATGAGGAGATGATGGGCGCGGGTCTCCATGCGCGGAATGCCGTCCTTTCCTAGCCTTCGCGCCTGCCGTTCTGGCCGGCCTGCGCCGTGCGGGCCGCCAGCGCAGCGCGCGAGCGCGGGCCGCGGAAGTATTCCTTCACCCACGGGTGATCGCAATGCAAGAGTTCGTCGATGGTGCCCGTCGTCACGATCTTGCGGTCGGCGAGCACCGCGATGCGGTCGCAGACGGTGAAAAGGCTGTCGAGATCGTGAGTGACAAGAAAGACCGTCAGTCCGAGCGTGTCGCGAAGCCCCATGATCAGTTGATCGAAGGCCGCCGCCGAGATCGGATCGAGCCCCGCCGTCGGCTCATCGAGAAAGACAAGCGGCGGATCGAGCGCGAGTGCGCGCGCAAGTCCGGCCCGCCGCTTCATGCCACCCGACAGCGCGGCGGGATATTTCGGCGCCGCATCGGCATCGAGCCCGACCATGGCGATCTTGTAGGCGGCGATCTCGTCCATCAGCTCCTGGGAGAGGGAGAAATATTCGCGCAGCGGCACCTGCACGTTCTGGGCGACGGTGAGCGAGGAGAAGAGGGCGCCTTCCTGGAACAGCACGCCCCAGCTCCGTCGCGCCGCCTTGGCCTCGGCATCCGACAGCTGCGCCTGGTCGCGACCGAAAATCTCGATCCGTCCCGCCGCCGGGCGGTTGAGTCCGATGATGCTCTTGAGCAGCACCGACTTGCCGCTGCCCGAGCCGCCGACGACACCGAGAATCTCGCCCGCATGGAGATCGAGATCGAGGCCGTCATGCACCGTCTGCGCGCCGAAGCGGTTGACGAGGCCGCGCACGCGGATGACGGCCTCCCCGGACTGCCTGTCTCCCTTGCCCATCGCTACCAGCCGATCGTCGTGAAGAAAACGGCAAAGAAGGCGTCGAGCACGATGACCAGAAAGATCGACTCGACCACCGCCGCGGTCGTGTTGCGGCCGAGCGATTCCGCCGTGCCTTCGACCGTCATCCCCTGGAAACAACCGCTGATCGCGATGACGCCGGCAAAGAAGAGCGACTTGATGAGGCCGATATAGAGCTCGCGGAGGAGGGACATCTCGGCCAGGCGGTTGATGAACTGGTCGACCGTGAGGCCAAGCTGCAGCCAGGCCATGATGGCGCCGCCGAGGAGCCCCATGATGTCGGAGAAGAAGGTGAGGAGCGGCAGCACCAGCACCATCGCGACGAGGCGCGGCAGGACCAGCACGTCGATCGGGTTGATGCCGAGCGTCTTCAGCGCATCGACCTCTTCCCGCATCACCATCGAGCCGATCTCGGCGGCGAAGGCACTGCCGGAGCGGCCGGCGAGAATGATCGCGGCGAGGAAGCCACCGAGCTCGCGCAGAAAGCCGAAGCTGACGAGATCGGTGACCAGGATCTCGGCGCCGAACTTCCTGAGCTGCACGGCGCCCTGGTTGACCACCACGGCGCCGATGAGGAAGGAGAGCAGTCCGACGATCGGGATGGCGCGGAAGCCCACCACCTCGATCTGGTGGACAAGCGGCGTCAGCCGGATGCGCGAGGGGTGGAGAATCGATCGCCCGATGCGCAGGAAGACATTGCCGAGGAAGGCGAGAAGTGCCCCGAAATCGGTAACGATGCGCACCGTCGCGACGCCGATGTCCTCGATCAGGGTGAGGAGGATGTGCTCCTCCGGCGGCTCGATGGCGCACGCCGAATCGCTTGCCCGAACCTGCTCGACGATGCGCCGCTGGGTGTCGGTGCGATAATGATAGTCGACGGCGATGTCCGCCGCTGCGAGCGCCCGCTCGATGCGGTAGAGAAGCCAGGCACCGACCGTGTCGAGGCGCCGCAGCCCCGCAAGGTCGATCTCGGCACGGGTCTGGGTCAACGGCCGGACCGCCCCCGCCAGCCTCTCGAGCCGGTCGGCACTGTCGATCACCCAGTCGCCGCGGGCGAGAAGACGCAGTCTTGCCCCCGCAGCGTCGATCTCGAGCCGCGGCTCCTCGGGCCGCTCACCGGTCATCGCGCGCGTCGCCACCTCGCCGCCTCCCGCCTCAGTGCTGCTGCGTTGCTGCAGGCCGGTCCTGAGGCGGCAAGTGTAGCGCCTCTTGCCGCGGCCGCAATGGGCTCAGTCGCGGCGGTTGCTGTGGGCGGCGAGCTCCAGCTTCGCGATCTGCCGCCGGTGCACCTCGTCGGGGCCGTCGGCGAGGCGCAGCGTGCGCGCCTGGGCATAGGCGTAGGCGAGGCCGAAATCGTCCGAGACGCCACCACCGCCATGCGCCTGGATCGCCCAGTCGATCACCTTGCAGGCGACGTTCGGTGCCGCCACCTTGATCGCGGCGATCTCCTTCCGCGCCGCCTTGTTGCCCACGGTGTCCATCATCCAGGCGGCCTTGAGCGTGAGGAGCCGCGCCTCGTCGATCATGATCCGGGCCTCCGCGATGCGTTCCTCCCACACCGACTGCGCGGCCAGCGGCTTGCCGAAGGCGACGCGCGACCCGAGCCGGCGGCACATCTTCTCGAGCGCGCGCTCGGCGAGGCCGATGAGGCGCATGCAATGATGGATGCGCCCGGGCCCGAGCCGCCCCTGCGCGATCTCGAAGCCGCGGCCCTCGCCGAGAATGAGATTCTCCGCCGGCACGCGAACGTCCTCGAAACGGATTTCGGCATGGCCGTGTGGCGCATCGTCATAGCCGAAGACCGGCAGCATGCGCTCGATTCTGATGCCCGGCGCGTCCATCGGCACCAGAATCATCGACTGCTGGCGATAGGGGTCGGGATTGTCGGGGTCGGTCTTGCCCATGAGAATCAGGACCTTGCAGCGCGGATCGCCGGCCCCGCTCGTCCACCATTTGTGCGCGTTGATGACATAGTCGTCGCCGTCGCGGCGGATCGAGGCGGTGATGTTGCGCGCGTCCGACGAGGCGACCTCGGGCTCGGTCATGGCGAAGCCGGAGCGGATGCGGCCCGCGAGCAGGGGCTCGAGCCAGCGCTTTTTCTGCTCCGGGCTGCCATAGCGCACCAGCACTTCCATATTGCCGGTGTCCGGCGCCGAGCAGTTGAAGACCTCGGGCGCGAAGGGGGAGCGCCCCATTTCCTCGGCAAGCGGCGCATAGTCGGCGTTCGACAGCCCGGCACCGTAGTCGGAATCGGGCAGGAACAGGTTCCACAGCCCCGCCGCCTTCGCCTTTTCCTTCAGCTCCTCGATGATACGGCTCGGCTGCCAGCGATCGCCCTCTGCGATCTCGGCGAAGATATCGTCCTCGCGCGGCCAGTAATGCGCCTCCATGAAGGCGCGCAGGCGCTCGAGATGATCGCGGCAGCGGTCGGAATAGGCGAAATCCATGGCGCATCCTCGACAGGGGGGCAGGGGGGCGGCACCGAGTATCGGCCCCTCGTCGCGGGAAATCCACCGTCACAATGGGGAGCGATCAGGCGGCGTCCAATTGGAAATAAACCTTCCTTTCCTATAAGGA
Organism: Alphaproteobacteria bacterium; assembly: GCA_003694205.1. Classification (GTDB taxonomy): domain Bacteria; phylum Pseudomonadota; class Alphaproteobacteria; order Sphingomonadales; family Rhodothalassiaceae; genus J134. The sequence goes on from RFKS01000019.1 coordinate 6,353, forward strand.
CTAAGATTAGCGGCTCTCATTGGGGGCCACGAAGAGCGGTCTGAGATTCAGATCTTGCGAATAAGTTATGACGGCACCATTCCCAAGCCGTGAGGTAGCCGCCCGCCTGGGTACTTGTCCTCGGGAAATGGAGTCGTTATAGGA
>RFKS01000171.1 GCA_003694205.1 Alphaproteobacteria bacterium
AACGGCCGGGAGGCGGTGATGCTGCCGCAGATCCTGACCCCCGACCTCCTGCTCAAGCGCATCGAGGCGGCAACGGGCACGGCGGCTGGGGCCTGACATGCGGCATGTGCTCCGGATCACCCTCCTTGCCTTTCTGGCACTGGCAGGCGCGATGCCGGAAGGGCGGGCAGCCCCCGCGATCGGCGAACCTGCCCCGGACTTCCGTGCCGCGACCGCGGACGGAGGGATGGTGCATCTCGGCGATCTCCGAGGGCATATCGTGGTCCTTGAGTGGACGAGCGATGCCTGCCCCTTCGTGCGCAAGTTCTATCGGACGGGGACCATGCAGCGTCTCCAGAGCCGACTGGTCGATGCCGGAGCCATCTGGCTCTCGATACTCTCCGATGCGCCGGGCGCACCTGGCTACGCCGATGCGGTGGCCGCGCGCGACATTGCCACGCGAAAGGCATCCTATGCGACGCATATTGTGCTGGACCCGGAGGGACTTATCGCACGTCTCTATGATGCCCGTTCAACACCGCACATGGTGCTTATCGATGCCGAAGGTCGGCTCCGTTACTGGGGCGCGATTGACGATCGGCCTTCCGCGCGCCTTTCAAGCGTCGAGGGGGCGCACAATTATCTCGCCGCCGCATTCGATGCTCTGCAACGGGGGCAACCCGTCGCCATAGAGAAGACACGCCCTTATGGCTGCGCCATTCATCTCGCCGATCCCTGATCAGTAAGGCAGGGCATCCTGCACCCGGACCAGTCGCATGCCCGGGCGCCGCGGAGCCGCAAACTTAATCTCTTTTTAAACCCGATTTTCCATAGTCGCGGACGGACCCCCGTAGGTGAAATACCCGACGGGGACATGACGTCTCGGGCAACTGGACGGGTCGCGCACCCATGTTCGTCATCATCGGTCTTGTCGTCGTTCTGAGCATGGTCTTCGGCGGGTTCATTCTCGCCGGAGGCAAGATGGAGATCATCATCCATGCCCTGCCGCACGAGCTGATGACCATCTTCGGTGGTGCGATCGGCGCCTTCATCATCGCCAATTCGGGTGGCGTCATCAAGAAGGCGCTGGGCGGCATCATGAGCGCCTTCAAGGGTGCGAAATGGAAGCGCGAGGACTATCGCGATCTCCTAAGTCTCCTCTATCTGCTCATCAAGACCATGCGTTCGAAGGGCGTTGTCGCCATCGAGCAGCATATCGAACACCCAGAGGAGTCGACGATCTTCAACCATTTCCCCAAGATCGCGGCGGATCATCATGTGGTCGAGTTCATCGCCGACTATCTGCGCATGATGACCATGAATTTCGAGGATCCGCACCAGATGGAAGATGCGATGGAAAAGGACCTCGAGCGCCATCATGCCGAAGAGCACGAGCCACAGCATGCCTTGCAAACGATGGCCGACGGCCTGCCCGCGATCGGCATCGTCGCGGCCGTGCTCGGCATCATCAAGACCATGGCCTCGATCAACGAGCCGGTCGAGGTTCTCGGTCGCCTCGTCGGCGGCGCGCTCGTCGGCACCTTTCTCGGCATCTTCCTCTCCTACCTGCTTGTCGCGCCGCTTGCCGGGCGGTTCGGGCAGGTGCTGCAGGAGGAAAGCCAGTTCTTCAAGATCATCAAGACCGTGCTGGTCTCGCACCTGCACGGCAACGCACCCCAGATCTCGATCGAGATCGGCCGGCGCAACATTCCGGCGCACCTGCAGCCGAGCTTTGCCGAAGTCGAGGAGGCGCTCGGCGACCTGCCGCCCGATCTCTGATCAGGCGCGGAAATGCTCGGCGACGGACAAGAGGCCGATGGCGATGAAGCCGAGGCCGGCGACAAGCTTGAGCGGAATTGTGGCGAGATAGCGCTCGGCGGCAACGCCGAGCAGCACCGCAAGGCCGGTCGCGGCGACGAGGGCCAGTGCGGCGGCGGCAAAGACGCCCCAGGGCGAGCGCGCGCCATCGCTCGCGAACAGGATGGTGGCGAGTTGGGTCTTGTCGCCGAGTTCGGCGAGAAACACCGTCGCGAAGATGACGAGAAGGCCTTTCATCATATGCTCCCGGATTTGGCCCGCTATTCGGCGGCAAGTCCCGCGATCTCGCCGAGCCAGCGGCCGAGATCGGCACGCGCCCGGGCGACCATGGCGGCCCGGCGCTCGCGCTTGCCCATGCGTCCGGCCAGCGGCGGAAAGAGCCCGAAATTGATGTTCATGGGCTGAAAGCTGTCGCTCATCGCGCCGCCGGTGATGTGGTGGAGCAATGCACCGAGCGCGGTCGTCTCAGGCGGCGGGCGAAAGGAGAGACCGCGTGCTTCGGCCGCGGCGAGGCGCCCTGCGATGAGGCCAATGGCCGCCGATTCGACATAGCCCTCGACGCCGGTGATCTGGCCGGCGAAGCGGATATGGGGGCGGCCTTTGAGGCGCAGATTCGCATCAAGAAGACGCGGTGAATTGAGGAAGGTGTTGCGGTGCAGGCCGCCGAGCCGGGCGAAGCGGGCCTCCTCAAGCCCCGGGATCATGCGGAAGATGCGCGTCTGTTCAGCATGCTTCAGCTTGGTCTGGAATCCGACCATGTTGTAGAGCGTGCCGAGGCGGTTGTCCTGGCGGAGCTGAACCACGGCGTAGGGGCGGCGGCCCGTATGCGGGTCGGTCAGGCCAACCGGCTTCATCGGGCCGTAACGCAGGGTGTCGGGCCCGCGCTCGGCCATGACCTCGATCGGCATGCAGCCCTCGAAATAGGGCGTCGACCGCTCCCAGTCGCGAAACTCGGTCTTCTCGCCGGTCAGCAGCGCCGCGATGAAGGCCTCGTACTGCGCCCTGTCGAGCGGACAGTTGATATAGTCGGCGCCGTCGCCCTTGTCGTAGCGCGACTGGAACCAGGCAACCGAGAAGTCGATCGAATCCTTGTAGACAATCGGGGCGATGGCGTCGAAGAAGGCAAGGCTGTCCTCGCCGGTGGCGTCGCGGATCGCCTCGCCGAGCGCCGGCGCGGTCAAGGGGCCGGTGGCGATGATGACCGCGCCCCAGTCCTCCGGCGGCAGGCCGGTGACCTCGTCGTGCCTGACCTCCACATGTGGGTGCTCCTGGAGTGTCCGTGTGACCTCTTCGGCAAAGAGATCACGATCGACCGCGAGCGCCGAGCCGGCGGGCACGCGTGCCGCATCGCCCGCGGCCATGACCAGCGAGCCGAGGCGCCGCATCTCCTCGTGCAGGAGGCCCACCGCATTGTGCTCGGCATCATCGGAGCGGAAGGAGTTCGAGCAGACGAGCTCGGCGAGGCGCCCGCTGCGATGCGCCGGCGTCATCCTTTCGGGTCGCATCTCGTACAGGATCACGGGCACCCCGGCCTGCGCGATCTGCCACGCCGCCTCGGAGCCGGCGAGCCCGCCGCCTATTACATGGACCGGTTTCATGGCGGCGTTTATGGGGAGCGCGCCGCGCGGCGTCAATGGACCTTAGTGGACGCTGCCGCTGCCACCGCCGCGCAGTACCACCACCCACATTGCGATACCAATGATCGCGAAGAGAATGCCGATCGCCTGCTCCATCTTTCGCTGGCTGACCTTGCCTTGCAGCCAGGGCCCGATCTGCCCGCCGATGATCACCGCCGGCACCGTGTACATCACGAGATGCCAGGGCACCGCGCTGACGCCACCAGCGCGAATGAGGGTCGCGATCTGCGTGAAAGAAGCCATCGCGATGGTGACGATGACGATGAAGACGCTGGTCGCCGCTGCCACCGGAATGGGCACGCCGTTCCGCTTCGCGAGCTGCGGCATCACCACCTCTCCGATACCCACTGACAGGAGCCCGGTCAAAAATGCGCCGATCGAGGTGGCGATGGCGCCGCGCCCGTGTCGCGGTTTCCGGAAGCGATAGACCGTGCCGTCGCGGGCCCGGATCTCGCGCATCTCCCGCGGCTTCCCATCGCCATCGAGAAGCTCGATCTCGTGTTCGACCGGGGCGTGATGCCGGTACATGACGACGGCGAGAAAGAGCATCAGGGTGCCATAGGCGCCCTTGATCACCGCGGGGTCAAGCAGATGCGTCATGAAGGCGCCGGCGATGGCCACCGGTACCGACACCGCAATGAACGGCAGCGCGCTCTTGAAGTCGATCAGTCGCTTCCTGAAATAGCCGACAAAGCCGGACGAGAAGCCGAAGGTCTCGGTCAAGAGCGCGACCCCGATCGCCGCCACCGGGGTGGCGATCACATATTCCGGGCCGAGAAGGGGAAAGATGATGAGAAAGATGGGGGTGAAGAGAGCCGCTCCACCGATCCCCGACAACATCGCGGTCGTGGCGACGAGAATCGAGACCGGAAACATGAACCAGTACAGCGTGAGATCCACGGGATTGCCCTTGTTGTCATTCTTGCACGTCGTTCCGGTCCGACCCCCGTCGACAGGACGCCAAGAATGCCCGATTCGTCGGCAAGGGCAATTAACAAAATCGTGTCCCGGTATGCGCCTGCATGGTGAGCTGCTCAGGGGGCGGGCCGGAGACAACCCTTCAGCGGTGCGATAAGGGGCTCTATGTTCAGGAGGACAAGCGTCAGGCGCGCCAACAGGGCGTGACGGTCCACTGGCAGATCGAAGACCGTCGCACTTTCAAGATGCAGCGTGCTGTCAGGGGCGATGCGCAGCCGGTCCGCTCCGCTGCCGCTCCACTCAGCAAAGTGCCGCAGGGCAAGTCGCCGCGCTGCGGCATCCTCGGCGGTGTAGGGAATCTGGCCCAGTGTGGCCTCGAGGTGCAATGTTCCGCGCCCAAAGGCGGTTCCCTCGAGACGTGCCCGGAAGGGCAGATCGAAGCAGCGAAAGCGCATGACCTCGGGCGGGCGCGCCTGCCATTCCGAAAGCCGCGCTTCGGCATCGGCAAATGCCACATGGAGCGGTGTCGGCTCGCTGTCGGCCGATCGCGTGTC
>RFKS01000172.1 GCA_003694205.1 Alphaproteobacteria bacterium
CGGCGATGGCCGAGAAAGGCGCGGGCAAGGGCATAGAGATCGTCCGAAAGCCCCGAGACCGAGGCGAGGCTTCCCATCAGGAGGAACAGCGGGATAACCCCGAGATCGAGATTTCGGAAGGCGCTCACCGCCTCGGCGCCGGGTATGGCGAGTGCCGGCGCAAGGCCGGCCAGCGCGGCGAATCCGGCGACACCGGCAAGCCCCATCGCTGGCCCGATCGGCACATGCAGGGCGATGAGCGCGAACAGGAGCAGGAGACCGAGAAACGCGACGAAGAGAGGGTCCATCATCCCCTCCCGTCCCGCCGGTAGCGCCGGATGCGTGCCCCGAGCGCGACCAGTTGCACGCCGGCCGTGACAGCGAGCAGACCGCAGGCAACCGCCGTCGCCGGCCACAGCGGCCATTCGAGGATGACGCTGTGCCGCCCACCAAGCCCCGACAGATAGTCGGCATAGCCGCCGAGCAGGAGGAGGAGAAACAGGAAGGTCGCCCCATCGGCGAAAATGTCGGCTGCCGCTCCGCGGCGGGCACCGAGCACATGCCCGAGCAGGCTGACCTCGATATTGCCACGGCGCCACATGAGCGCGGGCAGGAAACTGGCGAGAATGACCGGCAGCATCAGCGCGCCGACATCAGCGAGGCCGAGAATGGAGAGGCCAATAAGCCAGCGCAACAGCGCATCGACGACCACGGCGGCGGCATAGGCGAGAAGCGCGACACCGCCCAGGACTGCGAGCCGCCGCGTCAGGCGGTCCATCCGCCCCTCGCCCGTCCCGGGGCGCCCGGCCGTCATGGCTTCTCCTTCTCAAGCACTGCCGCGAGCGCATCATAAAGGGCCGCATGCCGTGGGCTCCGTGCCCGCCAAGCGGCGGCGAAGGCAGCGTAAAGGTCCCTGATGCGCGCCAGCTCGCCAGGCGAGGCCCGATAGATTCCGTGCCCCTCGGCGGCCACCCGGGCCTGCGCCGCGGCGGCCTCCTCGACGAGGCGGCGGGTAAAGGCGAGCGACAGCGCCTCACCGCTTTCGCGCCGGATCACGGCGCGGGCGTCAGGCGGGAGGGCGGCGTAACTGTCGCCATTCATGGCGATTACCGAGAGCGCAAAACCGGCCGGCAGTATGACATGCGCCCTGCTCACGCGCTCGACACCCGTGGCGCGGATCGCATGCCAGCCGAACAGGGCGCCGTCGACGAGACCGCGACCCATACTCTCGGCGAGCGCATTGGCCCCGATTCCCGCCACGGGAACCGCACCGAGAGCCGCCACAAGATCGGCCTGCGCATGATTGACGACGCGAATCTTGGCGCCTTTGAGATCATCGATGTTCGCGACCGGGAAGGCGAGGTGAAGGCCATAGGCGGGCGAGACCGAAAGGGCGAGAATTTCCGTACCCCCGAAATCCGGCAATTGTCCCGCCGCATGAAGCCGCCAGGCGGCGCGCGTGAGCCGCACCGGATCGTCGGACAGGACCGGCAGCTCCAGGATTTCCGTCGAGGGAAAGCGGCCGGCCTCATAGCCGGCGGGGATCCAGGTGATGTCGCTGACACCGCGCCTGAGATGATACCATTGCATCTCGCCGTCGCGGCCAAGCGCACCGCCGCTATAGAGCCGGATCCGGGCCTCTCCGGCCAGGGCCTCATTGAGGCGCGCGATCCAGGGAACAAGAACATCCCGCACATGGACCACGCGTTCGGAAACGAAGACCGCGGCACGCAGGTCGCGCGCCGCGGCCGCTGTCGGGTCGGCCCACCCCGTGAGGAAGACCAGCACAGCGAACAGCGGACCGGACATGCGATCCATGAGAAAGCGCCATCTCATGGAGGGGGTCGGTCGCACATCCGCCGCTCCGGCCGCCATCTCAGGCGGCCGATGCGTGGTCCGTTGCCTCGCCGTAGATCTCCGTACCGGGATGGAAGTCCGACCAGACATACCAGAAGATCTTGTTGTAATGGGGCACGGGCCGCAAGGAGCGGCCCTTGTGCGCGCCCTCGACGCAGGCGCCGGTCAAGGTCCACAGCGACCCGCTGCCGCTATCGCGCAGCCCCTCCCCCGCCTCGTCCAGCGTGAAATGGAGGGCCTCGCCGTCGACGCGACGGTCGAAGACCTGCACATAGTCGCCCTCGGCGTCGGAGACGATGAGCAGCGGCGTGCCGCCAAGCTCGTCCTCGATCAGCCGCCGCTCGCGACAGACGGGCAGCGGATAGGTCCGCACGGCACCATCGATCTCGACGCCGAGCACCTGCTCCTTGAGCGGCCGGCGGGTGTCCTTCTCGTGCTGCAGGGGATAGACCACCATCGGGCTCGTGGGGTCGATGACATCCGCCCGCGCGAGCAGCTTGAGATAGAAGATGTCGCGCCACTCGATGTCGCGGTACCAGACCTTCGACTGCGGATAGAGCCTGCGCCAGGTGCCGAGGCTGCAGGCGATGGTCGGCATCGTCTTGAGCGGCATCGAGCCGTCGAGCGAGCGATTGTGGAGCTGGATCACCGAGCACTGGCTGCTCTTGTCGTAGAACACCATGTTGTTGGCGAGCGCCGCCGTGATCGAGATCCGCGGTTCCCTGAAACGGTCCTCGAGCGCATAGGCCATCGACGAATGGGCAAGGATGCAGTGGGTCATGATGAAGGGATGCGCGCCGGCGGTCTGGTAGACGATGTGCGGCCGCCGCGCGAGGCGGGCGATGAAGGCGAAAGGCGTGCCGTCGGGATCGAGCACGCCGACCACCTCCTCATCGGGTCCAAACTTCGCCACCGCCTCTTCGGCGGACAGGAACTTCGGTTTGCGCACGGGGCGGAACATCAGCTTGGTGTGCATGAAGAAGCCGAAGACGAGGATGCCGAGATAGGCGAGCACCGAGAGCCGGAAAATCCAGGACTCGAGACCGCCCTCCGCGAAAGCGCGCCAGATGCCGGCGGCGAGGAGGACCGCGGAGGCGATGAGCACCCAGAAGGACTTGCCGTAGATATAGCGGGCACCCGGCTCCGACACCGCGATCCGGTTGGTCAGCATGAGAATGCCGAGTGTTCCCGGCAGCACCGCCAGCGCCGCCAGAATCACCGCCAAAATCACCAGCCACTCGGAACCCGTCATCGTCTCATCCCTTTCCTCTTTTTTTCTTTGGCGAAGCTTGCCGGCGCATCACCCCCGAGGGTGACGCGCCACAGCCTCAGCCGGTGAATTTGAGCCGCAGATAAAACATCCGCTGCCGCGGATCGTGCAGCTTGGAATCGAAGCGGAACGTCTCGTTCGGAATCGCCGGGACCTTGTTGTCGAAGACATTGACCACACCGACGGTGAAGATGACCGAGTCCTCGTCGTCAAAGACACCGTCCCAGCGATATTGGTACTGCAGGTCGAACAGGGTCTCGGCATCGACCTGGAATCCCGTCGCATCATCCCGCACGCCGTCGATGAGGCGCGCCGTCACATTGAGCATGTGATTTCCGTAGAACCAGTTGAGCGGGAAATTGGCCCGCCACTCGGGCACCGAGCGGAAGGGATTGGTCCGGTTGCGCGAGCCCACGCCCTTGATCTTCTCGCCGCTTCCGAAGGGGCCGAGGTCGATCGTGAAGCGGTTGACCCAGCTCACCTCGGCGGACGCCGTGACGCGCCCGAGATCGCCGACATCCATGCCGTAATGGACGCTGAAATCGATGCCGTCGGTC
>RFKS01000173.1 GCA_003694205.1 Alphaproteobacteria bacterium
TCTTCGGAGATGATGCGGCGAATGGAGGCGAGGATCTCCTCCATTGTCGGTTCTTTTTCCGCAGCCTCGCTCATCGGCTTGCCAATTCCTGCCCGGCGGTGGTCATACCCGCGACGGGGAATCTAGCCGCACAATCCCCTTCCGGATGGTTAACGGCGGGAAAAAATTCTGTCAATCCGAGGCTTCCTCGGGCACCAGCTCGGGTCCGGGAGTTCCCCAGCCGATGAGACGGTACTTCACCTTCTCGTAATACCCCGTCGGATCATAGATCTCGACCGGCAGACCGAGCGCCACCGCATTGAGACGCCCGATCGCCTGCAACAGTGCGAAAGCGGCAACATATTCGTCGCGCCGGGCGGTCACCAGATTGACCTGGGAATCGAGCAGCACCTGCTCGGTCTGCAGCACGTCAAGCACCGTCCGCGCGCCCACGGTCGATTCCTGGCGCGCGCCCTCGACCGCGATCTCGTTGGCGCGCACCTGCGCCTGCGAGGACTCGATGCGTGCCTGCGCCGCCCGGTAGTTCTCCCAGGCAACACGCACATCGCGCATGACCTGGCGCTCCGCGGCCATGATCTGCAGCATGCGCTGGCTGCGGATCTGCTTCTGCCGCCGAACCTCGGCATATTCCGCACCCGACTGGTAGAGCGGGACGGTAAGCGAGACGCCGAGCTGCGTACCGCGGAAAAAATTGCTGGCGCCGACGAAGCCGAACTGCTGCGGGTCGAATGTGAGTGAGGGCCGATTGCCACGATTGTAACGGTAAAAGCCGCTGAAGGTCGGCAGCACGGCACCCTTCGCCTCGGCAACGTCGAAGCGGGCCGCCCGTTCCTCGAGACGTGCCGCGACGACCGCCGGATTCTCGGCGAGCGCGATTTCCACCGCATCTTCCTCATTGCCCGGCAACGGCGGCGGGGGCGGATCGCTTTCGAGCGATCCCGGGAAATTTCCGATCACCCGCCGATAGGTGGCGCGGCTGGTGGCGAGCGTCGCCTCGGCCTGGATGCGCTGCGATTCGGCACCGGCGACCGCGGCCTCGGCCTGTGCGACATCGGTGCGCGTCACCTCACCGACGCGGAACCGGTCTTCGGTCGCCTCGAGCTGCCGCTTGAGCACCTTCACATTGTTCTCGTTGAGCCGCAGCACCGCCTCGTCGCGCAGCACATCCATATAAGCGTTGACGGCATCGAACAGCACGCTCTGCTCGGTGAGCAACAGGTTCGCCCGCCCCGCCTCGACCGACGCCTTCGCCCCCTTCAGGGCATTGAAATTGCGAAAGCCGCGGAAGAAATCGATGTCCGCGTTCGCCGACAATGTCTGGTTCGAGCCGCTGAAGGTGTTGTCATTGACGAAGGTGCCGTCGGTCAGACGCAGGGTCTTCGACTTGTTCTTGGAATAGAACTGCTGGAACTGGCCCGTCACCCGCGGCATCCAGCCGGCAATCGCCTGCGGCACCTGCTCGTCGAGCGAGCGCTGGAAGGCGCGGGCTGCAAGCAGATCGGGATTGGAATCATAGGCGATCGCCATCGCCTCCTTGAGCGTTTCCGCCGCTGCCGGGGCGGTTACGATCAGTGCCGTTGCCAGCGCCGCCAGCGAAATGCGTGTCATTCGGGCCATCCGTGTCGTACCTCCATCTCGTCCACGCCGGGGCGTGGAACCATCCTCGCCGCGTCTGTCGGGGTCTCGCGCCCCGCCTGAGACATCTCCTGCCGCCGGGGCGCGTGCAGCCGCACTGACCCCTGTCGAGCGTGGGGCCGACTATATCGGCAAGACATATGTGATCACAAGCGCTGTCTTGTCCGCCCGCCCCTTTCGGCATGCCGATCAGGGGCCAACCCTAGAAGCGGAAGCCGCGCGGGGCTTCAAATCCCGGCAGCAGGGGTGAGAAGGCGTCGAACAGCGGTCTGCCGCCAACGGCGCCGTCGCTGCGCGTATAGAGCCAGCCCCGCGAAACCCCGTCCTCGCGCCGGACGCAAACGAGACGGCCACCCTCGCCGAGCTGGTCGGTCAGGGCCTCGGGGATCACCTCCACGGCGCCATTGATGAGGATGACATCGAACGGCGCTTCCTTGGGTGCGCCGGCGGTCAGGGGCGCCTCGAGAACGACCGCATTGTCGACACCGAGCGCGGCCAGTTTTTCGCTTGCCTGCGCAGCAAGCTCGCTCTCCTCCTCGACCGCAACCACGGTTTCCGCAAGCCGCGCCAGCACCGCTGTCGAATAGCCGGTGGCGCAGGCGATATCGAGAACCGTGTCGCCCGGAGTGATCTCCGCCTCCGACAACAGCCGCGCGAGAATCATCGGCTCGAGCAGATAGCGCCTCGGCGCGACCGCCAGATCCTCGTCGACATAGGCGACGCCGCGCAGGCATTTGGGCACAAAATGCTCTCGCGGCACCGATTCCATGGCATCGAGCACGCGCGGATCATGCACGCGATTGGGCAGGATCTGGCCGGAAATCATCGAACGGCGCGACTGGGCGGCGACCTCGCCCGGGCTCGGCTCTGTCATCGCTTGCGGTCCTTTCACATCCCTTCCCGGTGGCACCGACGCGGAGTTCCGCGCGACCTCAGGGGCGGAGCAGACTTATAGCCAGACAGCCGGCCACTGACAACGGCCGGATCGCCGCAGCCCTGCGACCAAGGACGGGCGTTGCGCGAACCAGGCGCCTTTGCTATATCGCCGCCGCGACGCAAAGACCGGTGGCCCGGTGGCGGAGTGGTGACGCAGAGGACTGCAAATCCTTGTACGCCGGTTCGATTCCGGCCCGGGCCTCCATCCCCGCCATGAACAGGTCGACGACCGCGTGCGCCCGCGGCGGCACCGCTTGGCAAGGCAGGCGCAAGGGGGCTTCACAGGACCGGCATTTCGGCTTATATGGTGCGCCCGCGGCAGCCGCATGGCGGTCGCGCTGAGCCGCTCAAGAATTCCGGTTCCGGCGTGCGTTGTCCCCCAAGGCGCGAACGCCGGCACCTGATCCCCGGTAGCTCAGTTGGTAGAGCAAGCGGCTGTTAACCGCTGGGTCGCTGGTTCGAGTCCGGCCCGGGGAGCCA
>RFKS01000174.1 GCA_003694205.1 Alphaproteobacteria bacterium
ATCTCGAACAGCCCGTTTCCCGGCCCGACGAGCACCCGGCCATCGAGACGCGCGACGACGGGTGGCCGCGGTCCGCCGACTCCCGGATCGACGACGGCGCAGACGACGGCCTCGGCGGGCAGGAAGGGTATGAGCGCCGCGAGCAGATAGGACGCGGCCCGCGGGTCAAAGGGCGGTGCGTCGTGCATGAGGTCGATGATGGTTTCGTCGGGCGCCAGCGTCGCGATGCGGGCCTTGAGCTGCCCGACATAGGGGCCCTGCCAGCCAAAATCGGTAAAAAGCGCGATCGTCACCCCATGCTCCCCGCATGTCAGGTCCGGCATTTCGGGCAGACGACTCTAGGCGCGTGCGCGCAAATCACAAGGAAATAAGCGGCGCTGTATCAAACGACGCTGCGCGCGGCGAGAAGCATCGCCTCAGGCGAGCTGCAATCCTGTCCCCGGCGGCGCTTGAGAAGAGCGGCAATCTCGTCGGGGCGAAGCCCCTCGCGCGCGAGAACGCCGGCGATGACGTCCTCGCTTTGTATCAAATCAAGCGAATCTTGCTTGCGCTGTTTACGTTTCCACAACATAGCCCTGACCGCTCCCCTGACCTTGACGCAATATATCATGCGTTTTTGTCAAATCGGTGACATTTCAGCCACACGAACACCATATTTTGCGATTGTTTAAGATCGCGTTAACGCTATCTTGTTGTAGGCGGTGTCTATCGCGGATAGACGACCGTCGGCAGCCAGGTCGCCAGTTCGGGCCAGCTCGCGAGCAGCAGCAGCGCCAGGGTCTGGATCGCGACGAAGGGCAGGGCGCCGCGATAAATGGCGCTCGTGGGCAGGCTCTTCGGCGCCACACCGCGCAGATAGAAGAGCGCGAATCCGAAGGGCGGGGTAAGAAAACTGGTCTGCAGATTGACCGCCATCATCACCCCGAGCCAGACCGGATCGACGCCCATGCGAAAGAGGATCGGGGCGACGATCGGCACCACCACGAAGGTGATCTCGATGAAATCGAGAAAGAAGCCGAGCACGAACATGACCGCCATGACGACGACGAGGGCGCCAATGGTTCCGCCGGGCAGCGCCCTGAGCGCTTCGGCCACGATGTGATCGCCGCCGAGGCCGCGAAAGACGAGCGAGAAGAGGGCAGCCCCGACGAGGATGGTGAAGACCATCACGGTAATGCGCACGCTTGAACGCAGGACCGGGCCGAGAACGCCGGCGCGATGCACGCGCAGAAGCGCGATGACGAGGCTGATCGAGGCAAGGGTGACAAGGGCAATTGCAATGACAAGCGGCAAGCCCCCAGTGGCCGGGCCGAAGATCGCCGCCTGCGCAAAGGCCGCGGCGAGCGCGACAGCACCACCGAGGACCGGCCAGTAGGGGGGGCGCGACAGGCGCAGGCTGCCGAGCAGGATCGCGCCGACGGCGCCGACCGCTGCGGCCTCGGTCGCGGTGGCAAGGCCGACGAGGATCGAGCCGAGAACAGCGATGAGCAGGACGACGGGGGGAATCAGCGCCGAAAGCAGCGTACCCAAAAGGGCGCGATCAAAGCCCGCACCCTGCTTCGCGATCGCCGGACTCGCCTTTGGCCTCAGCACCGCTACCGCGGCCTGATAGAGGAGGTACAGCACAACAAGGCCGAGGCCGGGCAGGAGCGCACCGGCAAAGAGATCGCCGACCGACAGCGCCTCCGGAGCGGTGACGCCGAGCGCCCGTTGTGCCTCCTGATAGGAGGAGGAGAGCACGTCGCCGAGGAGAATGAGCACGATCGAGGGCGGAATGATCTGCCCCAGCGTGCCGGCAGCAGCGATCGAGCCGGCGGCGAGTGCCGGGTCATAGCCGCGCCTGAGCATCGTCGGCAGCGACATCAGGCCCATGGTGACGACGGTCGCGCCCACGATGCCGGTCGAGGCGGCGAGCAGCGCGCCGACGACCGTGACCGAGAAGCCGAGCCCGCCGCGCACCGGTCCGAAGAGGCGTCCCATGGAATCGAGGAGGTCCTCGGCGACCCGCGACTTCTCGAGCATCACCCCCATGACGATGAAGAGGGGCACGGCAAGAAGCAGGTCGTTCTGGGCGATGCCGATGATGCGCTCGGGCAGGAGCAGGATGAAGTCGGGTTGCATGATCCCGCTGGCGAGCCCGATCGCGGCAAAGAGCAGCGCGGTGCCGCCGAGGACGAAGGCGACCGGGTAGCCGGTCAGCAGAAAGCCGAAGAGAGCGAGAAAGAGGAGCGCCACCAGAAGCGCCGCGAGCGTGGTCACAGGCGGTCTCCGTCACGGGCAAGGAGAATGCCCAGGCGCTCCGCGAGCAGCGCCACTCCCTGCACCGTCAGGGTGAGCGCGGCGAGAAGGATCGTCGCCTTGAGCACATAGACGAAGGGGATGCCCGCGGTCTCCGTCGAGCCCTCGCGTGTCGCCCAGCTCTCGAGCACGAAGGGCAGTCCGGCCCACCAGAGAAGGAAGAGGAACGGGGCGAGGAAGACGAGCGTTCCGAGGGCGTCCACCCAGGCGCGGGCCGTCCTGTCGGCATCGTGATAGAAGAGGTCGACACGCACATGGGCATCCTGCGCGAGCGCGTAGCCGGCACCGCCGAGAAAGATCAGCGCATTGAGATAGTGCCGCGATTCCTGGAGCCAGATCGAGCCGATCGCGAAGACCGCGCTGGCGACGACCAGCGCAAACTGAACGAGAACGAGCACCAGCGCGAGCACGCCGAGCACCTGACCGGCGCTCTCGTTGAAGCGGTGCGCGGCGGCGATGCAGCGGCCGAGGGCTCCGGTCCGGGCTGGCCCGCGCTCCGACATCCCGCTCAGTCCCCGATGAAGCTGCGGGCGTGCGCGAAGGCACGCTCGGAGATATCGCCCCAGCGCGTGCCCCGGCGACGCGCGGTGCGGAAGCTGTCATAGACCTCGCGCGTGAACGGGTCCGCGGCGGCGACATCCGCGAGCACCGCCTCGCTGGCCTCCGCCATGCGTTTGAGGATGGCGTCCGAGAACCGCCGCAGCGTGACATCGGTTTCGTTGAGCAGGCGCTCGAGAGCGAGGGCGTTGTTGTGTTCGTACTCGGCCAGCATGACGTTCGATTCGGCGGCCGCGGCGCTCTCGATGAGCGCCCGCTCCGTCGTCGAGAGGTCCAGCCACAGATCGCGATTGATGCCCAGCGCAAGCACGGTCCCGGGCTCGTGGATGCCCGGATAGTAATAGTTCTTGACGATGGTGTGGAAGGCGAAGGCCATGTCGTTCCAGGGCCCGACCCACTCGGTGGCATCGACATTGCCCTGGTCGAGCGCTTGGAAGAGCTCGCCACCAGCCTTGGTGACCGGTGTCGCTC
>RFKS01000175.1 GCA_003694205.1 Alphaproteobacteria bacterium
ACAGGATGCTGTCGGCATCGGGCGCGCGGATAAACTCGTTGATCGGCAGCCCGGTTACCGGATCGAGAACGCGCTGGATCACGTCACGACCCGTGAAAAGCCCGATGCTGGCATCACCGATGTCGAACAGCGACTCCCAGTTCACACCGAGCTGCTTCAAGGTCGAGCGGCTGACCTCGGCAAACTTGACGCGCAGATTGACCTGCGTCGGCTGCACCACGCGCACATGATTGACGATCTCGACGCCGAGCACGCTTTTTGCGTAGCGCTCCGCGGCCTCGGCCATGCCGGCGGTCGGTGCGACGCCATTGAGAAGCGCCATGCCGTTGACGAGCTGCACCTTGATCCGCGCCTGCGGCAGCAACTTCTCGTAAAGCCCGGTGAGCTGCGACAGATTGCTGGTGACCACCAGCTTGGCGCTATAGACGGGCCGATCATTGGCGCCGATGGCGTATAGCGTCGTCTCGCCCGGCGCAACGCCGAAGACGTAGATCAGACGCGGCGATTTCACTTGCACGTCGGCGATCGCCGGATTGGCGATGAAGATATCGCTCGCCGGCGCGTCGAGGCGCAGCAGCACGCCCTTGCTCACCTCGAGGGTCAGCGAATCGCCGTTGGTGTGCAGGGTCTCGGTCGCCGCGTGCGAAGGGGCCGCGCCGTAGCTCATGACAAGAGCCAGCGCAAGGCAGGCGACGATGGTGCGAATCGCGTTCATCGGTCTCAATCCTTCGGCAATTCGAGCACGGAGACGTCCTTGCCCCGGCTGAGCGTGACGGTGGCCTTCGCCCCCGGCTTGTCGACAGGAGGCAGGACCGCGCTCACATCGGCGTCCCAGGTCGCGGTGACGGCACCTGCCGGCTCGGCTCCCGTTTCAAGGCTGCGGAGCGCGAGGCTCAGCGTGCCGAGGCTTTGTGCCAGTGCGATCTTCTCGGCGATTTTCGGTGTCGCTTCGAGGGTGACAGTCTTGCTGACCTGCGGTGACGGTTCGCCATCGCCCCCATTGCCGGGCGTCGTGCGCGTATCGACAGCAAGAACACGCAGATTTCGCACCACGGTCTCGCTCGCCAGCCGCTTCTTGCGGCTCGCATCCTCGACCTGGTGATTGACGATGAGATCGACCCGGTCGCCGGGAAAAACGAAACCCGAGACGCCGCTCACGGCGTTCACCGGCACCGTCACCGCGCGCATACCGGGGTTGAGAGCGGCCGCGAGAAATCCGCGCTCGCCAGGAGCGACGAGATTTTCCGTCGTCACCGGCATGCCCTCGGGCACCGCATAGCGGACGACATGGCCGACCAGCGAGTCCGGATTGGCGCGCCCCTCGACGTAAAAGCTGTCCCCGACCCGGTCGTCAGGCCACGACAGCCAGTCGATATCGTCACGCGCGAGCAGCTCACCGACGGCAAGTGTCCGCGTGGCAACGAGCACACGCGTCGCCGGCTTTTCGGCGACCGTTACGGGTGCCGCGGGGGCGTTCGTGGTCTCGCTCAGCAGGCTGCGTGCCAGCATGGCCGTCGCCCCAGCCATGATGACCGCAAGCCCGATCAGAAGGATCGATCGCAAAGGCATGCACTAGGCTCCGCTTCGCAGGATTTCGAGAAAGCTTGCCGGAAAAGCGTTAACAATGGGTTCGGATACGATCGCGATGGCTCCGGCGGCGATCGCGACGGCATAGGGTACGCTGCCCGCATGGGCGTTCGATGGCTCCTCCCTGAGCCGTCTCCGAACGAGGAGAATGAGGGCGAGAAGGCCGCCCGTCAGCGTCATCACGACCAGGAACGGGACCAGCCGATCGCTGCCGGCCCAAAGCGAAACCGCGGGTATGAGCTTCGCATCGCCGCCGCCAAGGATGCCAAAGGCAAAGAACGCCACCGAGACAATGAGCACGGCGACAAAGACTGCAAGATGCATCCAGACCTCCCCGACGACGCCGCTCCATGCCGCGGGAATGAAAAGAAGGATGACGGCGAGCGGAATGCGGTTCGGAATCAGGCGGGAGCGGAGGTCGGTCCACACCGCCCAGCCGAGCAGAGCGAATAAAATTGTATAAAATGCGAGGTGCATTGTGCCTGAATACGTTGCCTGATCATTCTTGTGCTTGACCGGTAATAGAAAAAATTCGTTAACAAGGTCTGATCAGATGCACGAAAAGCATGCCCGGCGGCCTGCCACCGTACCATGCCGGCACCACCCCGGGCACGGGCACTTGCCCGTCCGCGCGGGCGCCACTATAAGCGGCGCTTGCATGTCGGACACGGACGGCAGGACGAGGAGAAAGCGCGACCGGGGAGCGCGCACACCGGCACCGGCATCGCCGCCGCCGGGCAGGAAGCCGTTTCCGCACCGCGATCTGCTCGGGATCGAAGGCCTCGCCGCCGAAGAGATCACCTTCCTTCTCGACACCGCCGAGGGCTATGCCGGTAGCGCGCGGCCGGCCGCCGGCCCGCGACCGCTCACGGGTCTCACCCAGATCAACCTCTTCTTCGAAGCCTCGACGCGTACGCTGATGTCCTTCGAGATCGCCGGCAAGCGGCTCGGCATGGATACGGTGTCGTTTGCCGTCGCCGCCTCGTCGATCAAGAAGGGGGAAACGCTGCTCGACACCGCGCAGACGCTCAACGCCATGCGTCCGGACGTTCTCGTCGTGCGCCATGCGCACTCGGGGGCGGTGTCGCTGCTTGCGGAAAAGGTGCACTGCGCCGTCATCAATGCCGGCGACGGACGTCACGAGCATCCGACACAGGCCCTCCTCGACGCCCTGACCATCCGCCGCCGGAAGGGCCGGCTCGCGGGGCTTACGGTCGCCATCTGCGGTGACATCACGCATTCCCGGGTGGCGCGCTCGAACATTCATCTCCTTGCGGCCATGGGCGCGCGCATCCGCGTGGTGGCGCCGCCGACGCTGCTTCCCCGCGACTGCGACCGTCTCGGTGTCGAGGTGCATCACCACATGCGCGACGGGCTTGCCGACTGCGACGTCGTCATGATGCTGCGCCTGCAGAAGGAGCGCATGCAGGGTGCCTTCGTGCCGAGCGAGCGCGAGTTCTATCATTTCTACGGCCTGACGCCCGACAAGCTGGCGCGGGCCCGGCGCGACGTGCTGGTCATGCATCCGGGTCCCATGAACCGCGGTGTTGAGATCGCCACCGCGGTGGCCGACGACCTTGCGCATTCGGCGATCGAGGAGCAGGTCGAGATGGGGGTCGCGGTGCGCATGGCCTGTCTCGATGTGCTGACGCGCCATCTGCGTCCGGATATGGCCGCATGAGCGCGATCCTGATCGACAATGTGCGGCTTCTCGACCCCGCCAGCGGGCGCGACGGCGGAGGCCGGGTACTGGTCGAGGACGGCCGGATCGCGGCCCTCGATCCGCGGCGCGTGCCGCAAAAGGGGGTCGACCGCATCGACGGCCGCGGCGGGATTCTTGCCCCCGGATTCATCGATATGCGCAGTTTCGCCGTCGATGCCCCCGCGGCGCTGGCCGGCGGCATCACGACGGTGGTGCTGATGCCGGACCAGGCCCCGGCGATCGATACCGCCGCCAAGGTGCAGTTCGCGCGCGACCCGGACCCGGCGACGCCATCGGTCAGGGTCGAGGTGATGGGCGCGGCGACGCAGGAGACGGCGGGCACGGCCATGGCCGAGATCGGGCTCATGGCCGAGGCCGGGGCGGTTGGCTTCACCGACGGACGCCGGGCCATTGCCGATGCCCTCCTGATGCGACGCCTGCTCGAATATGCGCGCCTTGTTGACCGGCCGGTGGTGCAGCATGCCGAGGATCCGGCGCTCGCCGCCGGCGGCGCCATGAACGAAGGCGAGATCGCAACCCGTCTCGGGCTGCCCGGCATCCCCGCCGCAGCCGAGGCAATCATGATCGAGCGCGACGCGCGTCTCGTGCGGCTGACCGGCGGTCGTCTCCACATCGCGCAGGTCTCGGCGGCGGAAAGCGTCGAGGTGCTGCGGCGCATCCGGCGCGAGGACGGCGCCGTTTCCGCCGGCGTCTCGCCGCATCATTTCACGCTCAACGAAACCGCGGTCGGCGACTACCGCACCTTCGCCAAGGTCTCGCCGCCGCTGCGCGGCGAGGAGGACCGCCGCGCCCTCGTCGAGGCCATCCGCGACGGTGTCATCGACGTCATCTGCTCGGCCCACGAGCCACGCGATCAGGACGCCAAGCGCCTGCCCTTCAGCGAGGCGGCGCCGGGGATCGTCGGCTATGAGACGCTGCTGCCATTGACGCTGGCGCTGCACCATCATCACGATGTGCCGCTGCTGCCGCTCATCGGCATGCTGACGGCGCGTCCGGCGGCGCTGCTCGGGCTTGCCGGCGGGCGCATCGCGGAGGGCGCGCCGGCCGACCTCGTGCGTTTCGATCCCGACCGCCCCTGGCGCATCGATCCGACGCGATTCCGCAGCGAGACGCAGAATACGCCTTTCACCGGCATGCCGGTTGCGGGCAGGATAGAGATGACCATGATCGGGGGACGGATTCTCTTCAGGGAGGAGGGATCGTAAACATGGGGGCGGCGGACATCCTGACGGTCCTCGGGGCCTATCTTCTCGGTTCGGTACCGTTCGGCCTCGTGCTGACTCGGGCTGCGGGGCTTGGTGATGTGCGCCGCATCGGCTCGGGCAATATCGGCGCCACCAATGTCCTCCGCACCGGACACAAGGGGCTGGCCCTCGCCACCCTCGTGCTCGACGGGGCCAAGGGGGCGGTGGCAATCCTCGCCGCCCGCGTCCTGGCACCCGAGGCGGCACTCGTCGCCGGCTTTGCCGCCTTTCTCGGGCATCTCTACCCGCTCTGGCTCGGTTTTCGCGGCGGCAAGGGCGTGGCCACCTTTCTCGGCGTCATGCTCGCCGCCGCCTGGCCGGTGGGGCTCGCTTGCGCCCTGACCTGGCTCGCCGTCGCCGCCCTCTTCCGCATCTCTTCGCTGGCGGCGCTGGTGGCGGCCCTACTCGGACCGCTCTACGCCTGGATCTGGGCCGGTCCGGCCATGGTGGCGCTGGCGAGCCTGCTCGCGCTCTTCATCCTCCTCCGGCACCGCGCCAATATCGAGCGCCTGATCAAGGGGACCGAGCCAAAAATCGGCGGTGGCGCCTGAGCTACCATGTCCCGACAACTATGAATTGACTCCCGGAGTTCCGGACGTCACGATACGGGCAAATCGACGGGGGCCGCCGGGGGGGATGCTCAGCACGACCGAGAAAGTGGCGCGGCTACGGCTCATCCGCACCGAAACCGTGGGACCGATCGCCTTCCGCGCGCTTCTCGCACGCTATGGCAGCGCCGAGGCGGCGCTCGAGGCGATCCCGCAGCTCGCCCGCCGCGGCGGTCGCACGGCACCTTTGCGCATTCCCTCAAAAGCTGCGGCAGAGCGGGAGCTCGCGGCACTCGCGCGCTTTTCTGCGCAGCCGCTGTTCTGGGGCGATGCCGGCTATCCGCGCCTTCTTGCCGCGACCGAGGACGCGCCGCCGGTGCTCCTCGCCAAGGGGGCGCTGCACCTTCTCGAACGCCCGACACTGGCACTCGTCGGTGCCCGCAATGCCAGCAGCATCGGCAGACAGATGGCGGAACGCCTGGCACGCGAGATCGCCGAGCGCGGTGTCGTCATCGTTTCCGGCCTCGCCCGCGGTATCGATGCGGCGGCACATCGCGGCGCGCTTGCGACAGGGACCATCGCCGTCGTCGCCGGTGGCCTCGACGTCAACTACCCGCGCGAGAACGCGGCGCTGCAGGAGGCGATCGCGGAACAGGGCCTGCTCGTCGGCGAGGAGCCGCTCGGCGTGCAGCCGCAGGCGCGTCATTTCCCGAAGCGCAACCGGATCATCTCGGGTCTCGCCCTTGCGGTCCTCGTGGTCGAGGCCGCCGAGCGCTCGGGGTCGCTGATCACCGCCCGCCTCGCCGCCGCGCAGGGTCGCGAGGTGATGGCGGTCCCCGGCTCGCCGCTCGATCCCAGAAGCCGCGGCGCCAACGCCCTGATCAGGTCCGGCGCGGCCCTCATCGAGTGCGCCGAGGACGTGATCGAGATCCTGTCGCAGCTCTCGCCGCCGCTCGAGGAGCCGGATCTTCCGGACTATCGGGCCGCCGCCACGCCGCCGCGCGCCGAGGTGCCCGAAGGCGTGCGCACCCGCATCCGCACGCTGCTCTCGCCGACGCCCACACTCATCGACGACATCGTGCGCGACAGCGGTGCGTCGACGGGCGACGTTCTCACCGTTCTGCTCGAGCTCGAGCTCGCCGGTCTCATCGAGCGCCATGCCGGCGCGCGGGTGGCGCTCAGCGGTGA
>RFKS01000176.1 GCA_003694205.1 Alphaproteobacteria bacterium
AGCTGGAGCTGACGCTCCGCCAGCCGCGCCGGGTCCTTCATGAGTTCGCTCGTCAGCGCGAGGAACGCCTCGCCGACGCCGAAGGGGTCGAGCGCATCGGCGCCGTGCTCCGCCTTCTGTGCCTCGAGCCATTCGGCGATCAGCTTGCGTGCGCTGTCCGCGGCTGCGGCCATGTCCGCCATGCGCTGCTGCCAATCCTCCGGTGGCTCATGATCGTCCGGACCGCCGGCCGTCCTGTCCTTCTCCGTCATGCCTTGCTCCCGGTCCGCGGCGGCGCATCTTGCCCGCTCGTGTCACCCTCCCACAGCATTACTTCAGCTTGCATCATGGCCGCAATGCGGCCCATCCTTGGGCGGATGGAAAGGCGGGCGCTCGGGCTTGCGCGGACAGACGCAGGCGCTAAGGTACGCGCGCGCCGGACAGGGTGAGGAGGAAGCGTCTCGATGAACGACGAACAGGGAGCGGAAATGGCGCGCGAGAGCGTTCTCGATCGCGTGCTCGTGCTCGAGATGGTGCGTGTGACCGAGGCGGCAGCGATTGCCGCCGCGGCGTGGAAGGGGCGCGGCAATGAGCGCGAGGCGGACGCCGCCGCGGTTGCCGCGATGCGCGAGGCTTTCGGCAAGCTCCACATCGACGGCCGCGTCGTCATCGGCGAGGGCGAGCGCGACGAGGCGCCCATGCTCTATATCGGCGAGAAGGTCGGGCTCGGCGGCCCCCCCATCGACATCGCGCTCGATCCGCTCGAGGGTACGACGCTGACCGCCAAGATGGGCCCCAATGCGCTGGCGGTGCTTGCCATCGCCGAGCGTGGCAAGCTCCTCAACGCACCCGATGTCTATATGGACAAGATCGCCATCGGCGGCGGCTATCCGAAGGGAATCGTCGATCTCGACCGCAGTCCGGCGGAGAATGTCCGCGCCCTTGCCGAGGCCAAGGGCGTGCGGCCGGAGGATATCGTCGTCTGCGTGCTCGATCGCGTGCGCCACGAGAAGTTGATTGCCGATCTGCGCGGCGTCGGCGCTGCCATCCAGCTCATACCCGACGGCGATATCGCCGGCGTCATCGCGACCACCGAGCACGGGACGGGCATCGACATGTATCTCGGCTCGGGCGGGGCGCCTGAAGGTGTCCTCGCGGCGGCGGCACTCAACTGCGTGGGCGGGCAGTTCCAGGGCCGTCTCGTCTTCCGCAATGACGAGGAGCGAGAGCGCGCCCGCCGCTGCGGCATCAGCGACCTCGACCGAAAATACGATCTCGAGGAGCTGGCTAGCGGCGACACCATCTTTGCCGCCACCGGTGTCACTGATGGCACGATGCTCAGGGGTGTTGCCCGGACGCCAGCGGGCTATCGCACCGAATCGGTCGTGATGCGCGCCTCGACGCGCACCGTACGTTTCATCCGCAGCGACCACATCAAGCGGGAGGTGCGGCCGTCTTGAGCGTCGAGACCGTTTCCGACGCGGCGCTGGGCGTCACGCGATCGCTGGCTGGCAGGCGCTGGCGCCTGCGCGAGGCGGACGAGCGGCTGGCGACCCATATCGTGCAGGCGCACGGCCTGCATCCGGTCGTCGGGCGGGTGCTCGCGGGACGCGGGCTCGAGGCCGAAGAGGTGGCGGCCTTTCTCGATCCCTCGCTCCGTTCCGGTCTGCCCGATCCCTCCGTGCTCAAGGACATGGATACTGCCGCCGAACGCCTTGCGGCGGCGATCGTCGGTGGCGAGGAGGTCGCGGTATTTGGCGACTATGACGTCGACGGTGCCACCTCGGCAGCGCTTCTCGGCCGCTTCTTCGGTGCCGTCGGCGGACGCCTCCGTCTCTATATCCCGGACCGCCTGCGGGAGGGATACGGTCCCAATGCACCGGCGCTTCTGCGCCTCGCCGGGGAGGGCGTGTCGCTGGTGGTCACTGTCGATTGCGGCATCCTGTCCTTCGCCCCGCTTGCGGCGGCCGCAGAGGCGGGCCTCGAGGTGATCGTGGTCGACCACCACAAGGCGGACGCGCGGCTGCCCGAGGCGGTGGCGGTGATCAACCCCAATCGCCTCGACGAGGATGGCGCACTCGGCCATCTCGCCGCGGTCGGTGTCACCTTTCTCCTCGTCGTCGCCGTCAATCGTGCCCTCAGGGCCGCGGGATGGTATGGCGAGGAGCGGCCCGAGCCCGACCTCCGGGACTGGCTCGATCTGGTGGCACTCGGCACGGTGTGCGACGTGGTGCCACTCACCGGCCTCAATCGTACGCTGGTCGCGCAGGGTCTCAAGGTCATGGCGCATCGGCGTAATGCCGGGCTCGCCGCGCTTGCCGATGTCGCGCGGCTGGCGGAAAAGCCGACCGCCTATCACCTCGGCTTCCTGCTCGGCCCCCGCATCAATGCCGGCGGCCGCGTCGGCACGCCCGATCTCGGCGCCCGCCTGCTGCTCGGCGACGATCCCGGGGAGGTGAAGGCACTCGCCGAACGGCTCGATGCGCTCAATGCCGAGCGTCAGGCGCTCGAGGCGGAGGTCCTCGAGGCGGCCATCGGCGGCATCGTCGCGGAGGTGGGAGACGGCGAACCGCATCCCGTCGTCTTTGCCGCCGGCCGGGGCTGGCATCCGGGCGTCATCGGCATCGTCGCCTCGCGGCTCACCGAGCGCTACGGGCGTCCGAGTCTGGTTATCGGCATCGGCGAGGACGGAACCGCCAAGGGCTCGGCACGCTCGATCCCCGGCGTCGATTTCGGTGCCGCGATCATCGAGGCCGCCCACCGCGGGCTGATCGAGCAGGGCGGAGGGCACGCCATGGCGGCCGGACTGACGGCGCGCGTGGAGCAGCTCGACGGCCTGCGCGCCTTTCTCGCGGAGCGGCTCGAGACGCGGGTCGCGGCGGCGCGCGCGGGCCGTTGTCTCGATCTCGATGGCGTGCTGGGCGTCAGGGGCTGCGAGGTCGGTCTGGTGAGCGAGCTCGACGCGCTCGCACCCTTCGGCGTCGGCAATCCGGCGCCCCGCTTCGCCCTACCCGATGTGAGCATCGTCCGCGCCGACATCGTCGGCAAGGGCCATGTGCGGGCCATCCTCGCCGGCGGCGACGGGGCACGGCTCAAGGGTATCGCTTTCCGGTCCGCGGACAGCGCCCTCGGCGAGGCGCTCCTTGCCGGCGTCGGTCGCCGTTTCCATATCGCAGGCAGGCTCAAGCGCGACGACTGGGGCGTGGCGCCGAAGGTCGAGCTCCTGATCGACGATGCCGCCAAGGCCTGAGGTCGCCGCAGGCGGTCGCGGCCGCGAGGCTTGACGCCCCGGCGGCCCTGTGCTTAGAGAGCGCCCACTCCGCACCGACGGCCCCTTCGTCTAGCGGTCCAGGACGCCGCCCTTTCACGGCGGAAACACGGGTTCGAGTCCCGTAGGGGTCACCATCACCCGGCATTGCCGCACCCCTGTGGGGAAATCCCTTCGCCACCAGGCGGTCGCGGCGGCGATGGGCGCGGCGCGCCTCAGCGGCCGCAGACCTCAGCCGCTTTCGCCGTCGCCGTCTTCATTGCCTC
>RFKS01000177.1 GCA_003694205.1 Alphaproteobacteria bacterium
CTGCCCGCCATTCATCATCTCCGAGGACGAAATCGACCTCGTCGTCTCGGCGCTCGCCGAAGCGCTCGACGAGGTTGCGGCGCGGCTCGTCGCCTAGCCGCTTATTCCCTGCATCGCCGCTGCCGCGGCCGCTCCCGGCATCTGGCACGCCTGTTGCTTCCCTAGCTGTGACAACGGTCGAGGCAGGAGAAGCGGCACAATGACGGGAAAGGCTGGAAACCGCGCATTCGCATGCCCCTGCGGCGTGGTGCGCAGACTGCCGGACCGGGTCCGGAGGGCGGCAAATCCTGCCCATGTACCGGCAGGCGGAAGGTGAGGCGGCATGGCGCTCAACTCGATCATTCACACATCGGTGACGGGTCTTCTGACCAACCAGGAGGCGCTCCGGGTCACCAGCAACAACATCACCAATGTCAACACGCCGGACTATGCGCGCCAGGTCGTCAGCACCGAGGCGAATGTCAATGGCGGCCTGTCGTCCGGCGTCAGCATCGCTGCCATCGAGCGTGTCGTTGACAAGTTCCTCGACGCCGCCACCCTGCGCGCGACCTCCGATGCGTCGCAGTTCTCGGCGATGCGCGACATCCACGAGCGGCTGCAGTCGGCGCTCGGCCGGCCCGATTCCGAGACCAGCCTCAGCGCGCGCATGAACAAGGTGTTCACCGCTCTCGGCGGCCTCGCCTTCAATCCCTCGGACTCGGTGACGCGGCAGCAGTTCCTGTCCGATCTGCAGGCCTACACCGAGGAGGCGGCACGGATCGCCAATGAGCTGCAGTCGCTGCGCGCCGACACCAGCCGGCAGATCGAGTCCCAGGTCGGCAGCGTCAATGAGGCGCTGCGGCAGATCTTCGAACTCAATGTCAAGATCCTCGACCAGCGCGGCCGCGGCGGCGACGTCGCAGGGCTCGAGAACCAGCGTCAGGCGGCGCTGACCACATTGTCGAAGAGCGTCGACATTCGCATTCTCGAGAACGGGGACGGCTCGATCAGCGTCAATACGCTTACCGGCGCCCAGCTCGTTACCCCTGCCTTCTACACGGCATTGCGCTATGAAGGCCCCGGTGTTGTCAGCGCCGAGACCAAATTTCCGCCAATCACGGTGCAGCGCGTCGACCCCTCGACCGGACAGCCGGCTGGCACCCCGCGCGTGCTTGACGGCGATATCCGCTCGGGCGCATTGCGCGGCTTGCTTGACATGCGCGACCGTCAGCTCGTCGATCTCTCTGTCGCACTGGGCGAACTGAGCGCCCGCGTCGCTGACGAATTCAACGCCGTGCACAATCTCAATACCGCGGTGCCGCCACCCAACCAGCTCGTCGGCAAGACCACCGCCTATACCGGTACCGACCTGCATCATTTTACCGGCAGCGTGACCTTTGCGGTCGTGGACACGGCGGAGCAGGTGGTCGCCAAGACCACCTATGACTTCGATGCCAATCCGGGAGCGACCCTTGCCGACATGATCAGCGCCGTCAATGCCGGCCTTGGTGGCGCTGCGACCCTGAGCCTTTCGGGCGGCGTCATGTCACTCGTCGCGGCGAATGCCAATGACGGCGTGGTCATTGCCGAAGACCCCAACAACACGAGTCAGCGGGCCGGGCGCAGCTTCGCCCATTTCTTCGGCATGAACGATCTTCTCACCGCGCGCTCGCCGGGTCTCTTCGAGACCGGGGTGGCGGCCACCGATGCGCACAACATTCAGCCCGGCGGGCAGATGGATTTCAAGGTCAGGGATGCCTTCGGGCGGACGATCGTCACCTTCTCGCTCGATACCGACACGACGACGACCTATGCCGATGTCATCAACGCGCTCAATGCGCCAACGGCACTCGGCACCTATTTCACCTTCGCTCTCGATGCCAAGGGCGTGCTCAGCGCGACGCCGACCGGCGCGCTCAACGGTGTCGCGCTCGATGTCGTCAATGACACCACCCAGATTGCGGACACCGGCGTAAGCCTGAGCGTGCTGTTTGGGCTCGGCGACCAGCACCGCGCCAATGCGGCGGTCGACATGAGACCTGCCGAGGGTGTTCCCGACAATGCCGGTCTGCTTGCCACGGCGCGCCTCGACCTGACGGCCGGCGTCGGGCAGGTGGCGCTCGCACCCGGCGACCAGACCGGGGCACTGGCGCTGCAGCAGCTCGAGAACAAGGTGATCTCCACGGCGGCGGCGGGCGAGCTGGCTGCGCAAAGCCGCACTCTGAGCTCGTTCAACGCCGCCGTGCTCGGCAACTTCGCCGTCAGTTCCGACCGCGTCATCACCCAGGCCGAAGACAGCGAGTCACTGCGGCTCGAGGTGGACCTGCAGCGCCAGTCGGTGTCCGGCGTCAATCTCGACGAGGAGCTCGCGAACCTCGTGGTGTTCCAGAATTCTTACAATGCGGCGGCGCGCATGCTCTCGACGGTGCAGGAGCTGTTCGACGCGCTTCTGACCGCGGTTTAAGCGTGGAGTAGCGGCATGACACGGATTTCCAGTTTCGGCCAGCAGGGCGTCCTCCTTCAGGCGACGCTGCGCAATCAGGAGCAGCTCTTTCGCGCCCAGCAGCAGATCACCACCGGCAAGAAGGCGAGCCAGTTCCGCGAGCTCGGCAGCGGCGTCCAGGAAGCCCTGAACGCGCGCCA
>RFKS01000020.1 GCA_003694205.1 Alphaproteobacteria bacterium
CCTCATCCGCGACGGCGGCGTTGCCGGCGTCGTGGTTCGCCTCGGCAAACCCTTCGCGACGATCCGGGTCGAGGGAGAGGAGATCGTCGCGGGCGCCGGCGCCACCGATATCGCGGTATCGCGGGCAGCCTGCGATGCGGAGCTTGCCGGCCTCGAATTCCTGCGCGGTATCCCCGGAACCATCGGCGGCGCAGTGCGCATGAACGCCGGCGCCTATGGCCGCGAGATCGCCGATGTGCTTGACCTCGTCCGCATCGTCCTGCGTTCCGGCGCCCTGCGCACCCTCGCCGCCTGCGAGATCGGTCTCTCCTACCGGCACAGCGACCTTCCGGCGGGCGCGATCGTCACCCTAGCCCACCTGCGCGGCCGGCCGGGCGACAGGGCAGCCATCGCGGCACGCATGGACGCGATCACGCGGGAGCGGGAAGCCTCGCAGCCGGTGCGCACGCGGACCGGTGGCTCGACCTTCAGGAACCCGCCCGGCGCTCGGGCCTGGGAGCTCATCGACGCCGCCGGCTGTCGCGGGCTCCGGCGCGGTGACGCGATGGTCTCGGAGAAGCACGCCAATTTTCTCGTCAATACCGGCCGCGCCACGGCGGCCGACCTCGAGGCGCTCGGCGAGGAAGTGCGGCAACGCGTTTTCGCGGCGACCGGTGTCCGGCTCGAATGGGAGATCGAGCGCATCGGCCGCGAGCGGGAGGAGGAATCATGAGCGGGCGCGTAAGTGGGCTCCGCAGACATCTCCTGGTGCCGGCGATCATCGCGGCACTGACCGCGACCGCTGCCGTCTTTCTGTTGTCAGGCGGAGCGCCACAGGTCGCAGCGGACGGTGCCGCGCCCCCGGCCCGCATCGATGCATCGCTCGGGCTCGTGGTGCAGCGGGTGGAGATCGAGGGACGCGAGAACACGCCGCCGGAAGCCCTTGATGCAGCCATCGGCGACCCTCAGGGCCGGGCGGTCACCGATATCGACCTCGCGGCCGTACGGCAGCGGCTCGAGCATATTTCCTGGGTCCGCCGGGCGCAGGTCGCGCGGCAACTGCCGGACCGTCTCGTCATCCGCATCGAGGAACGCCGTCCCTTTGCCCTCTGGCAGCGGCAGGGGCGGCTGCACCTTGTCGATCGAGAGGGCGTCGTGCTGACCGACGAGGACCTCGCCCGCTGGCGCACCCTGCCCCTCATCGTCGGCGATGACGCTCCCGGTGCCGCGCCTACGCTGCTCGAAACGCTGGCGCAGGTTCCCACCATCGCAAGCGAGGTCGAGGCCGCGATTCGGGTCGCGGGCCGCCGCTGGAATCTCCGGCTTGAAAGTGGCGTGCTCGTCAAGCTGCCCGAGGACGAGCAGCCGGGCTGGGGCCTCCGCGAGGCCGTCCGCCGCCTCGCCGAACTGGCGCGGCAGGAACGGCTGCTCGAGCGCAGTGTCACGGTGATCGACCTGCGTCTCGCCGACCGCCTGGTGCTGCGCCTGCCGCCGGGGGTACGGCCGCAGTCCGCAGCCGGGGAACAGCAAACATGACGATGTCGCCGGATACCGCCACGGAGTTGCAACCGCTATGAGCGCCACCAGTTCCCATATGATCACGGCCCTCGATGTCGGCAGCAGCAAGATCGCCTGCTTCATCGGCAGCATCGATGACGAGGGCGGCATCGACATCCGGGGCATGGGCGTCCGGTCCTGTCGCGGCGTGCGCTCGGGCGCCGTCGTCGACATCGCGGAGACCGAACAGGCCATGCGCTCGGCGGTGGAGCAGGCCGAACGGATGGCCGGCGTTACCGTCGCCGAGGTCATCGTCTCGGTCAGCGTCGCTGATCTTGAAAGCCACATCGTCGAGATCGAGACCGAGATCGAGGGGCACCGCGTCGAGGAGAGCGATCTCCGGCACGCATTGTCCGAGGCGCGTGCGTCAATCACCCTCACCGACCGCGAGGTGATCCACGCCTTTCCCGCCTGTTTCGCCCTCGACGGCATCTACGGCGTCCGGGCGCCGATCGGTCTTTATGGCGAGCGCCTGGCCACCACCCTGCATGTCGTGACCGCCCGCGCGGCGCCGTTGCGCAATCTGCGCACCTGTGTCGAGCGGGCGCATCTGAGGATACGGCGCTTTGTTGCCGCCCCCTATGCGTCCGGCCTCGCCACCCTTGTCGACGACGAGATGCAGCTCGGTGCCGCCGTCGTCGATATCGGTGCGGGGACCACCGACATCGCCATATTTGCCGGCGGTGCCATGGTGTTCGCGAGCGTTCTTCCGGTTGGCGGCAACCACGTCACGCAGGACATCGCGCGTGGCCTCCTGACCCCCGTCGATCAGGCGGAGCGGCTCAAGACGCTGCACGGCCAGGCGCTGTCCACCGCTGCCGACGACCGGGAGACGATCGATGTGCCGCAGCTCGGCGAGGGCGATTACGACCCCGACGGCTATGTCACCGTGCCACGCTCCCGACTGACCCAGATCATCGAGCCGCGCCTCGCCGAGATTCTCGAGCTCGTTCGCGACCGCCTAGAAGCCGGCGGCTTCGCCGGTGGCGCGGCACGCCGCGTCGTGCTCACCGGCGCGGCATCGCAACTGCCCGCCATGCGCGATCTCGCGCAGCGCATTCTCGACAAGCAGGTTCGTCTCGGGCGACCCGGCGGCCTCACCGGCCTCGCCGCGGCGACGGCCGGCCCGGGATTCGCCACCACGGCCGGACTTCTGCTGCACAGCGCCAAGGCACCGCCGGAATCGGCGGAGCCGCTGTCGCCCGTTTCACTGCCCGCCGCAGGCGGCGGTCTCGCCCGCCTCGGACGCTGGCTGAGGGAGAATTTGTGAGGATGGTGACGCCGGGTCGGGCTTCCGGCGGCATCTGGTTGCCGCAAGGCACAGGATCAAGGAGAGGAGAAAGCCTATGACCATCGAACTGAGCACTCCGGAACTCACGGAGTTGCACCCCCGGATCACCGTCATGGGAGTCGGGGGCGCCGGCGGCAATGCCGTCAACAACATGATCCGATCGGAACTCAAGGGCATCAATTTCGTCGTCGCGAATACCGATGCACAGGCGCTCGTGCACGCCCTCGCGGAGACGAAGATCCAGCTCGGCGCCCGCATCACACAGGGACTCGGTGCGGGATCGCGGCCGGATGTCGGACACAAGGCGGCGGAGGAAACGCTCGACGAGATCGAGCAGCATCTCGACGGTTGTCACATGCTTTTTCTCACCGCCGGCATGGGCGGCGGCACCGGCACCGGCGCAACGCCGGTGATCGCCCGCGCCGCGCGTGAACGTGGCATCCTGACCGTCGGCGTCGTCACCAAGCCGTTCCATTTCGAGGGCCGCAAGCGGATGGCAATCGCGGACACCGGCATTGCGGAGCTGCAATCCTGCGTCGACACGCTGATCATCATCCCGAACCAGAACCTGTTCCGTATCGCGACCGAGAAGACGACCTTCCAGGACGCCTTCGCCACCGCCGACGAGGTGCTGAGCTCGGGTGTGCGCGGCATTACCGACCTCATGGTGATGCCCGGGCTTATCAATCTCGATTTCGCCGATGTGAAGACGGTGATGAGCGAGATGGGCAAGGCGATGATGGGCACTGGCGAGGCCGACGGCGAACGGCGGGCCATCGAGGCGGCCGAAGCGGCGATCTCGAACCCGCTGCTCGACGAGGTCTCGCTCAAGGGTGCGAAGGGCGTGATCATCAACATCACCGGCGGCATGGACCTGACGCTGTTCGAGGTCGACGAGGCCGCCAACCACATCCGCTCACAGGTCGACGAAGACGCCAACATTATCGTGGGCTCCGCCTTCGACGAGGCCCTCAACGGCCTGATGCGGGTCTCCGTCGTGGCCACCGGCATCGATGGCTCGGCGGCGCGCGGCGTGGATGAGGCCGAGCAGCCGACCGCCGCGATCGTCAGCATTGCCCGCCCGCCGCGCGAGGCAACGCCGGCCGGGCGCGACGGGATGCCCGAAAAGGAGATCCCGGAGGCGAATCCCGATGCCGCCGGCCAGGACGCCGAAGACCCTGCGATAACTGGATGCGGATCGGAGATGCCGGATACCGCACCGGCCGATGATGTCCTGGTCCTCGACGAGGCGGCAGACACGGCAAAGCAGCCGGCGGTGGCGCACGAGGGTGAGCCCTTCATCGCCCCCGAGCCGGTGCTGCCTTCCCAGCGCGACACCACCGGGTGTCGGCCCGACGCCTTCGCGGAGGCGGCGTTCGAGAATGCCGGCCGCGCGCAGGACGGACCGGATCAGGCGACGGCTGCCGCACCAGAGGACAGCCCGGAGCGCGGCCGCAGCCTGTTCCGCCGCATGACCGGCCTCGGACAGCGCGCGACGGCCGGCGGGAGCCACAACTCCGGCCAGACACCGGATTCCAGGTTCGGCCGACTGACGCAGGCGGACCGGCCGGTACCGCACGCGCGCAACGAGGAGCAGCTCGAGATTCCGGCCTTCCTGCGCCGCCAGGCCAACTAGAGGCGGCGGCCGAGAGTCGCAGCGCGGGGTGTGTGCCCGGGATCCTCTCCCCCGGGCGCATCACCCCGCGCCTCGCTTCCCACAACTTCTAGAAGGCGCTTGCGCCAGGATTGCCCAGGGCCCGCAGCAGCGCACGCAAGGTGCTTTTCACCCGCGGATCGCGGATGGCCGCCAGCTCCTTGGCTGCCTGGATCGTCTCTTCATTCGTTAACGAAAGCCGCCGCGCCGCCGCTGGTGTCCCAAATCCCTCGAAGAACGTGCCGACCCGAACGCCCAGCGCCTGCGCAAGAATGTACAATCGCCCGGCGCTGACCCGATTGCTCCCGTTTTCATATTTCTGCACCTGCTGATAGGAGATGCCGAGCGCCCGTGCCAGATCCTGCTGGGTCAGGCCCCGCTCTAGCCGGTGCTCCCGGATCCTTTCGCCGATATGCCGGTCGACCTCGTTGGCGAGATCGGCAAGCGCGCTCTTGGTTGGAAGCTGACCCGCATACGGTGCCTGCTCCCACCCCGCGATCCTCGCTCCTTCCACGTCCTGTCCCTCCCTTACGACACGCAACATTCTGCTCCCGAGCGATCGCACACTCCGATTGCCGCCGCGCCCTATTCCCGCCATCGATCCGGTGCAGACTTTCCGACGGCATCTTGATATAAGGGGCTGGGCCGGCCTTCGTGGCTGCACCAGACGTTGAACCGGTGGTGGTAGAAATGATAATAGGACAACTCGGCACGCATGTACAGATGCGATTTCGGAGCAATTTTCTGCAAGCATCGCGTGCTATTTACACACTTTTAATGTTATTTCTTGCGTCGATGCTGGTCGCCGCCTGCTCGACGGACAAGAAGGACACCTACATCGCACAGGATGTCGAGGTGCTCTACAATCTCGGCTACAAGAATCTCGAACGGAAACGCTGGGCGGTGGCGGCCAAGGCGTTTGACGAAGTCGAGCGGCAGCATCCCTATTCCGAATGGGCCCGGCGGGCGCAGCTCATGGGCGCCTATGCGTCCTATATGGACAACAAGTATGACGACGCCATTCTGGCCGCCGAGCGGTTCCTCTCCCTGCATCCTGGCAACGCCTATGCGGCCTACGCCAAGTATCTGATCGCCATCAGCTATTACGAGCAGATGACGGACGTCTATCGCGATCAGAAGACGACCGAGCAAGCAGCCGCGGCGCTCGAGGAGGTGGTGCGCCGCTTTCCGGGCACCGATTATGCGCGCGATGCCGCGCTCAAGCTCGACCTCGTACGCGACCAGCTCGCCGGCCGCGACATGGAGATCGGGCGCTTCTATCTCAAGCAGGAACAGTATCTCGCGGCGATCACGCGCTTTCGCCATGTGATCGACAATTACGGGACCACGAGCCACGTCCCCGAGGCCCTGCATCGGCTCGTCGAATGCTACACCGCGCTCGGCATTCTCCCCGAGGCACGCAAATACGCCGCCGTTCTCGGCTACAATCATCCCGGCAGCAAGTGGTACCGCTACTCCTATGCCATGCTCACCGGTGAGGATGTGTCGCCGGAAAAGAAGCCCGAGTCGCGCAGTTTCTTCGCGCGTCTTCTCGGCATCTTCGGAGGCTGAAACCCGAAGGGTGCTGGCGGCCGATGCTGCAGGGCCTCGTCATTCGCGACATCGTACTCGTCGACAGCCTCGCTCTCGACTTCGCCGCCGGCCTCACGGCGCTCACCGGTGAGACCGGCACCGGCAAGTCCATTCTTCTCGATGCCCTCTCGCTCGCCCTCGGCGCACGTGCCAGCAGCGGCCTCGTGCGGCACGGCGCCGCGCGTGGCAGCGTCAGCGCAAGCTTCGCACTGCCGCCCGGCCATGCCGCGCTCGCCCTGCTCGCCGAACAGGGCATCGAGACCGATGCGGAGACGCTCATCCTGCGCCGCAGCGTCGACGCCAGCGGCAGCAGCCGTGCCTTTGTCAACGATCAGCCGGTGTCGGTCGGCCTTCTGCGCCGGCTCGGTGATCTCCTGGTCGAAATTCACGGCCAGCACGACGACCGTGGCCTGCTCGATCCGGCATCGCATCGCGACCTGCTCGACGCCTATGGAGGCCTTGCCGACGACCGCGCCGCCGTGGCCGGGTGCCACGCCGATCTCGAAGCCGCCGAAGCCGCCCTGCACGCGGCCGAAGCAGCCGTCGCCGAGGCAGCGGCCGACGAAAGCTACCTCCGCCATGCGCTCGAGGAGATCGAGGCGCTCGCCCCCGAGCCGGGCGAGGAAGAGAGGCTCGCCGCTGAGCGCACGCGGCTGATGCAGGGCGAGCGTCTTGCCGGCAGCCTTGCCGAGATTCGCGACTCGCTGGGCGCGGACGGCGGCGTCGATGCGCAATTGCGCGCGGCCATCCGCCGGCTTGAACGCCTGGACGGCGACGCCCGCAATCTGCTTGCTCCGGTCCTGACCGCCTTCGACAAGGCGGCGATCGAAGCCGCGGAGGGCCTCGCCGCACTCGACCGGCTGCTCATCGATCTCGAACACGACCCCGAGCGCGCCGAGGCGGTCGAGGAACGCCTGTTCGCACTGCGCGCGCTCGCAC
>RFKS01000178.1 GCA_003694205.1 Alphaproteobacteria bacterium
GGTCTTTTTCTGCGCGAGGAGGCACTGATGCGTGGCGCCGAACTCGTCCTCCGTGCGGAGCGGGCGCTGGCCGACGCGACCACCGCGTCGTGCCTTGATGCGGGGCTCGGGCGGGCGCACCAGCGGGTACTCCTGGTCATCGCCTGCAATCCCGGCCTGTCGGTGTCGGATCTGCAGCATCTCCTGCGCATCAGGAAGCAGAGCCTCGGGCGCGTGCTCGATGCGCTTGTCGCACGCGGCCTCGTCGCGCGTGAGCGCGACAGCCGCGATCGGCGACGCCACCTGCTCAGCCTCACCGCCGCCGGAAACGAACTCGAGCGGAGCCTTTTTGCCGCCATGCGGGAACGGATCGCTGCCGCCTACAGGCGTGCCGGTCCCGACCAGGTGTCCGGCTTCTGGAATGTGCTCGCGGTTCTGGCCGGCGACACGGACTCGGGTTAGGAGACGCCGCCGGCCGGCGAAGCCGTGCCGTCGCTGCGAGACCCCGGTTCCTCCTTCGTTGCGGCCTCAGCCGTCGCCTCGCCGTTCGCGCCCGCAAGCGGCCCGAACCAGTTGGCCAGCATCTCCGCCCGCGCGAGGCAGCGGTCGAGCTCGGCCATCGTTTTCGAGCGGTCCGGCGTGTCGTCGCGGATCCACGCCCGCGCTGCCGGCCACAGGACCCCGACCATGAACGCGTTGGTGCGCGCGAAGCCGAGCGGGCCGCGCGTGTCGATCCCCGCCGCCTCGAGGGCGAGGGCGGCGGTCTGCGTCAGCATCTGCCCGGCGGCAGCAGCAAGAACCGGGTCGCGCGGTGCCGCCCGGTTGAGCTCGCCGATCGCCTTGCGCCAGGGTTCGGCGGCATCAAAGCGCGCCATGATCAGCGCGAACAGCTTGTCGCGGGGGCTGTCGTCGGGATCGAACTCGGCCTTGGCGTCCATCATCGCCGCATTGACGCGGCGGGAGGCGGCGATGACCACCGAGAGCAGGCCGTCGAATTCGGCATAGAAGTCGGCCTCGCTCACACCCGCCTCGCGGATCACGTCCTCGACCTTCGTTTCCGCCCACTTCTTTTCCGCAATCAGGCGCAGGGCGGTGTCGATGATCCGGTCCCGGATATCGTCCCGCGATTTCGCCGTCGCCGAGCCCTTAGCTGCCATCTGCTGTCTCTCCTTGATGCCGTCCGGTTTCAGCCGTCGAGTTCGCGCGACCGGCGGGTCGCTGCGGCAACGGCCTTCATCATCAGTTCCTCGAGCCCGTCCTCGCCACGCAGGATCTCGAGTGCTGCCGCGGTCGTGCCGCCGGGACTCGTCACCTGCTCGCGCAACACCGACGCCGGCACCCCGCTTTCCGCCATCAGCGCCGCCGCGCCGATGACCGTCTTGCGTGCGAGGCGTTCGGCAATCGCCATCGGCAGGCCCTGCGCCTTGCCGGCATAGGCCATGGCCTCGGTCAGCGCATAGACATAGGCGGGGCCGCTGCCCGAGACCGCGGTCACGATATCGAGCAGGGCCTCGTCGTCAAGCCACAGGAAATCGCCGGTCGCGGCCATGAGCGCGGCGGCGAGGTCGCGATCCTCCTCGCGAGTCTCGGGTGCCGCGACGGCGGCGGTGATCCCCTGGCCGATCGCCGCCGGTGTGTTGGGCATCGCACGGACGGCGGAAGGCAGGGCCCCGGTCAGCCGCTTGAGTGTGACGCCGGCGGCAATCGACAGCAGGAGCGGCTCGGCCGCCGCGAACCGTGGCACCTCTTCGAGCACCGCCGTAATCTTCTGCGGCTTGACGGCGATGACCAGCGCCCGTGGCCGAACATCCTGCGGCACGCCCGCGATCTGCGCATGATGTGCAAAAGGCTCGTCGATCGGCGGCCGCCCCGCCGGTTCGACGATGTGCAGGGCCTGCGCGTCGAGCCCCTGGCGCAGCCAGGCGCGGGCAAGCGCGGTTCCCATGCGGCCGCAACCGACAAGAAGCAGCGGCCGGGCAGATGTGATGCATTGGGTCAGGAGCATCGCGGATCACCTCCAGTCCCGTCTTAATACGCCGCGGCGAAAGAAAAAAGGGCGGGCCTCGCAAGAGGCCCGCCAAGCGTCAACAAAGGGAGGTATCATGCGTCTCGATCGCTCGAAACGGCACGAGGCCGGATGAGGCGGCGGTATGGGGGGAGGGTACCGCCTCACCCGTCCGCCATGCGGCACTTGGGGAGGGATCCGCATGACGGAGGAACGCTGCACTGCAGCGATCGCGGCTGCATATAGGGTCCGATGCTCGTCACGTCCACCTTTAATTTTGAGTGTCTGCCATGCGTTGTGCGCATAGCAGGCATAGAGTCTCGTTTTTTGATGCGATGCACAAATTTGTCTTGTCGATCAAAAAAAGTCGGGTTCCCGCATAATCCCCTGATTCAAGGGAGCTTTTGAAATCCGCGGCCTCGGCCCGGCCGTCGCATGCCCTGTTTGGTCCGGCGTCGGATGGTCGCGGTTGGGTGCGACAATTTGCCCCTCCCGATCGTGACTGCAGCCGGTCAGACGCGATCGAGGACGGTGACGGCGGCGCGCACCTGTTCGCGCAGATAGTCGTAGAAAAGCCGCACCCGCTTGGCGCCGCGCAGTTCTTTCGGATAGACGAAATAGGTCTCGAAGGCCGGGCCTTCGATCTCGGGCAGGACCCGCACGAGGCTGCGATCGTGCGCGGCGAGATAGTCGGGAATGGCGGCGAGCCCGATGCCGGCCTCGATCGCCTGCAGGACGGCATAAGTATTGTTCACCTGCAGCACCGGCTTGCGCGGTCGCCGGCCCTCACGCCCGATGGAAAGCGTCCAGTTGATGTCCTTGATCGAGGGCGGCGCGGTCGGTCCGTAGACGATGATGTCGTGCGTGTCGAGATCGGCGATCGTGGCCGGCGCCCCCTTGCGCTGGAGATAGGCCGGCGCGGCATAGATATGGTGCCGGACCGTGACGAGCGGGCGCTGGATGAGGTCGGCCTGCTGCGGGGCCTGGAATCGGATCGCCACATCGGCGGCCCGGGTCGCGAGATCGAGATCCTCGTCGGAGAGATTGAGGACGAGTTCGATTTCGGGATAGCGCCGGATGAAGTCCTTGAGATGCGGCGTCAGCCAGGTTGCACCGAAGCTGATCATGGTGGTGACGACGAGACGGCCGCGCGGCGCATCGCGCGCCTCGAGGAGGGTCTCCTCCGCATGGGCCAGGCGTTCGACGACATCCGAGGCGACGCGGAAGAGATATTCGCCCTCATGGGTGAGCGCGAGTCCCCGGGCGTGACGATTGAAGAGCGCGACATGCAGCGAATCTTCGAGCGCCCGGATCTGGCGGCTTACCGCCGACTGGCTGAGGCCGAGCGTCCGCGCCGCTGCGGTGAAGCTGCCCGCCTCGGCGACGGTGTGGAAAATGCGCAGACGGTCCCAGTCCACCTCGCTGCGGCCTCCCGCGATATACGCCGCCGCCGGCGGCAGGATGGTCAGATCGACGACGGGTAGACCGGCTGGATGTCCACCGGGACCTCGTCGAGCCGCGCCTTCACCGCTTCGACCGCCTCGTCGGTATGGGCGTAGCGGTCGAGGAAGGCTGCGGCGCCGGCATAGTCTCCGTCGCCCTGGAGCACGACAATGTCATGGACGAGGTCGCGGATGGCCGCCTCGAGCGTCGCGAAGTCGAGGCGATAGAGCCCCGTCTCCGGATCGACGGCGAAGGCGCCCTTGTCCTTGAAATAGCCGTACTGATAGGCAGCGCCGCGACCATGTGCCTCGTCGATGCCAAAGCGCATGGCGCGGAAAAGGCCGACGAAATAGGTGGCGAGGAAATCATTGCGCTCGGCGGCCGGCAGCTCGCCCTGATCCATCAGATAGAGGATATTGTAGGCGCCCATCACGTCGGCCTTGCCCTCCTCGATCGGCGAATAGAGCTCCTTGAGCTCGATATTGACGGTCGTCTCGCGGCCGTCCTTCAAGATCGTGCCCGGCCCGAGGCTGTGCGAGAGCTCATGAAACAGGGTCTCGAGCGACATGTAGCGGCGCTTCAAGAGCGCCGCCTGCTCGGGCACGAGCACCTTTTCCGCCATCGGCGCGAGGATGAGGTCGAACTTGGTCTCGAGCACGTTCCGGAGCAGCACCTTTTTTGCGCCCTTGGCCTCGCGCACGCGCTCGTCGTTCGGCAGGTTGAAGGCAATGGTCTGTACGCCGGGCACATTGTCGCCGCCGCCATGGATCTGGTCGGTGACGGCGATCGGCGAGGCGAAGCCGCGCTTGAAGTTCTTGTAGCTGTCGGGGACCGGCAGATTGGCTTCCATGTCGCGCAGATGCTCCTTGTAGCGCGCGACCGCCGCGCTCTCGTCGGGATTGCGCAGGGTGATGAAGGCCTCAAACGCCGCCTTGTAGCCGAAGAGCCGGTCGGTATAGACCTCATAGGGTCCGATCACGACCTCGATCGGTGTCCCTTCGAGATCCATCCATGCCATGTCGGAGTCGAAATAATCGTCCGAGAGGAAGGCGTCGGCGCGGAGGTTCAGGTAGCGCTTGAGGCTCGCATTCGAGGTGATCGCCGCGGCCTCCTTCAGAAGCGCCGCCGCGGGTTCGAGCCACTGCCGGTAATATTGCGAATAGGGGATGGCGACGAGACGGTCGCCATCGCGGCGGATCACCGTATAGAGGCTCTGGAAGGCCTCGCGATCTTGCGGATGCTCCTTGATCCAGGTCTCGAATTCCGCACGCGTCATGTCGGGCGGGTAGAAACCGGCGCCGAGCGGCAGCGGCCGGTCCCCGTAAAAGGGGCGGAATTCGTCGAGCGTGTCCCAGACCCCGAAATGGAGATCGAAGAGGTCAAGCAGGAGATCCCGGTCGGGAAGTTCACTGGCCGCGATTTCGGCCCTGAGCCGCGGATTTTCCTCGCTCACCTGGCGCAGATAGATCTCGGACATGAGATCGGCGGCCTTGATCAGCTTGTTGACGACGGCGCGTTCCTCCTCGCTCAGATAGGCGGTGTCCACCTCCATGGGGCGGCGTGCAATCTGCTGCCGCATGGCAACGAGATGTGCATGCGGCGCGACCGGGACCGAGGCAGATTCGTCTGCGGGTGCCGGTGCCTCCTCGCCGCCCCGCTGCAGGTAATAGATCGCCGCGGCGGCGATCAGAATGGCGATGATGACGAGGATGTTGCGGTTCATCGGTCCTTCCTTTCCTGGATCTCTGTCA
>RFKS01000179.1 GCA_003694205.1 Alphaproteobacteria bacterium
CCGTCGCCCGATAGCGCTTGCGGACGCCTTCGAGCCGCGCCGCCGGGGTCACGACCGGGCCTCCGGCTCGAGGATGAGCGGGCGGGTCGGACGCATCAGCGGCGCCGTGTCCACGACCCCGCCGGGGTAGAGCAGCGGCAGGCGCTCCTGCGCCACACGCAGGAGACCGAGCGCCGGGCTCTTCATCAGAAGCTTGGCTTCGGGATGCGCCCACAGCACCCGATCGACGAGGCCGTTCGGACGATAGGGCCGATCACCGATGCCGTCGTCGTCGAGATCGAAATTGGGATCGTCGCTCCAGTAATTGCCGCGGCCTCGATAGGACCAGTCGAGAGTGCGCGTGCCGACATATTTCACCTGCACGCGATTGCCGACAAAGGCATTGCCGCTGACGATATTGCGCTCCGAGCCGGCCGTGAAATGGATGCCGATGCGGCAATGCTCGAACCAGTTGTCCGTAATGCGGTTGATATTGGCATTGTAGATGAAGACGCATTTGCCGCCGCCGTCGACGACCGCATTGCGCGCGATCTCGGAGTCGAGAACATAGTTGAGAAGGATTCCGTGATCGCGGTCGCGACGCGAGAGATTGTCGTGCACATGGATACGGCGCGAATACATCAGCGCATAGCCGACATGATTGCCCTGCGAGCGATTGCCGGCGACCTCGCTATCTTCCGTATACATGTAATGCACGGCGAAGCGGAGATCACGGAAGCGGTTGTCGAGAAAGCGGTTGTCCCGGCTCGTGGTGGTGAAGATGCCGTCGCGGCCATAGCGGAAATCGTTGCCGCGCACCACCGCGCCCGGCGCGTTCCACACCTGCACCCCGTTGCCGCGCTCGTTCATGTGCGCATCACGCCGCCCGACGATCACATTCTCGGCCACCAGGGCATCGCGCGCACCCTTGATGTAGACACCGATGAGATTGTTCTCGAGCCGGTTGCCCCGAACCACGGCACGGACGGCTTCGGGCGTGAGAAAGATGCCGCTGTCCTCGGCCTCGAGCGAGGTGCCCGAGCCGGTGACGGTGAGCCCGCGGATCGTGACATCGGGGGCAGCGACCTCGATGACCCGGCCCGAACCGCGGCCGTCGAGCACGGCGCCCGTCTCGCCCTCGAGCGTGAGCGGGACGGTGATGCGGAAATTGCCGGTATAGCGCCCGGGCGCGAGCCGCAGCACGTCCCCCGGCGCGGCCGCGGCAAGCGCCGCCGCGAGCATGTCGGGGCCGACTGCGCGCGTCCGGGCGTCGGCGGCGCCGGCGGCGAGGACAAGCCCCACCGCCAGCATCATGGTTGTGACCGATCGACGCAAGGCGCGCTCCTTCAGGCCGTGCGTGGCTCGACCAGCATGCGCCCGCGCATCTCCATGTGCAGGGCATGGCAGAAGAACTGGCAATAGTACCAGTGCACGCCGGGCCGGTCGGCAACAAAGGTCACCGAGGTCGTCTCCTGCGGCGCGATTTCGAGCGCGATGCCGTGGCGGCCGAGGGTGAAGCCGTGGGTGAGGTCGTCGACATCATCGATATTGGTGATGATGATCGTCACCTCGTCGCCTTCCTTCACCTTGAACTCGCTCAGCGAGAAGGTCGGCGCCACCGAGTGCATGTAGACCCGCACCTTGTTCGGTCCCTTGCGCACCACGGTCGCCGCGGTCTCGAGATCGACCCCGTCTTCCTTCGCCCATTCGCGCTCGACCGCGAAATAGGGGTCGTCGCGGCTGAAG
This sequence comes from Alphaproteobacteria bacterium, assembly GCA_003694205.1. Taxonomy (GTDB): domain Bacteria; phylum Pseudomonadota; class Alphaproteobacteria; order Sphingomonadales; family Rhodothalassiaceae; genus J134. Next base: position 1,726 of record RFKS01000179.1, read on the forward strand.
GTGGCGCGGGGATTGACGATATCGGCCCGTACGATGATGCAGTCATGCGGCTCGCAATAGGTCGGGCCATCATGAACGAGCTCCATCCGGCCGCCCGAGATATCGATGAGCTGATCGTTCTCGGGCTTGAGCGGCCCCACATTGAGGAACCGGTCCTTCGAAAACTTGTTCAATGACACCAGCCATTTGCCGTCCGCCTCCTTGGTCTCGCCCATGGAGGTGTGATTGTGCCCGGGCTGATAGTGGACGTCGATCTTCTGGATGATCGGGTCGACCTGCTCGCCGGCAAAGGCGCGCACCGCCTTCTCGATGTTCCACATCGCCACCTGGCTGTCGAGAAACAGCGTGGTAAAGGCATTGCCCTTGCCATCGAAGGCGGTGTGAAGCGGACCGAGACCGAGCTCGGGCTCGGCGACCACCGCATCGCGCGGCTTGATCTTGTCGGCGAAGAGATCAGGCAGGCGGCGGACGTCGATCACGGTCACCGTCGGCGACAGCTTGCCGTTGATCACGAGATGGATCTTGTCCGGGGCCATGTTGCAGCCATGCGGGCTGGTCGAGATCGGGATATAGCGGGTGAAGGGCGAGTTGGCCGCCTTGCGCCCGTCGAGAACCGGCACGCCGCTCATCTCGACATAGTCGCCGCGTTTGACCGCCGCCTCGATAGCCGCGATGTCGAAGACCACGACCCAGTCCTGCTCGGAGGCCGTCATGCCGGCAAGGTCGGTCGCCTCTTCCGAATTGTAACAGGTGGAGAAGGCGTATTTGCCCTCATAGTCGGCGTCGCAATTGTCGAGATTGCCGTCGACCAGCACCTGCCAGGCGACCTCCATCTTGTCGCCGTCGACCGCGGTGAAGACGCATTTGTACTTCGAGGCGTCATCGAGGATGGTGCCGTCGTTGGGGATCGGCACCCGGTGCTCGGAATTGATGAACACATAGCCCGTGCGCGGATATTTCTGCGGCCGCATGCCGTGCATGTCCGAGGCGTTGGGGATCTCGATGATCTTGTCGACGCGCATGATGTCGCAGCGCACGCGAGCGATGCGTGTGTTCGCCTTGTCGTTGGCAAAGAGATAGCGGCCATCATAGGTGCCGTCGGTAAACGACATGTGCGGATGGTGCAGATCGCCATTGAGGAAGATGCCGCCCTTCTTCTCGAGCGACGCCTTGGTCTCGGGCAGGAGCCCTTCGCTCAGAATCCGCCGCGAGGGATTGGAAATCCCGTAGCCGCGGGCGCCGTCGTAGTTGAACACCGGGATGCGCATCAGCTCGCGCATCGAGGGAACGCCGAAGATGCGGATCTCGCCGGTCTGGCCCGACGACCAGAAGCCGTAATAGTCGTCGAGCTGCCCGGGCGCGACCTCGGTCTTGCTTCGGGCTTCGCTCTTCGATTTCGGTGCGGTCTTCGTCGTGTTGTCGCAGGCGCTCAGGCTGAAGGCGCCGAGACCGGCAAGGCCGGCCAGCACCGCCCCACCGGCGGTGCCGCCGAGAAGTCCGCGCCGGCTGGGAGCGAGGATACCCGGGGCCGGCTTTTCGTCATCAGGACGTTTCGACATGGTGCTCTCCTTTCCTTTCGAGAGGCTCGGGGGGACCGGGGCGCCGCACGGCGGCACCCTTCTTGGCAAGAAGCGCGGCCTTCTCGGCCCGCTGCTTCGGCGTCAGCGTCGAATCCGATGCGCGCAGAAGGCGCCGTTCGCGGCGCAGACGGTTCTGGATGGCACGCGGGCACTGCCGATCGTCATAATAGAGAAGCTGGCAGTCGAGGCAGTAGATGCACTCATTGACATTGATGTGCCCGTCGGGGTGGATCGCCGCCGTGGGGCATGCCTTGGCACAGAGCTGGCAGGGATTGCCGCATTCGCGGTAGCGCTTGAGCCACTCGAACATGCGGAGCCGCGACGGGATGGCAAGCGCCGCACCGAGCGGACAGAGATAGCGGCAGAAGAAGCGCTCGATGAAGAGATTGACGACGATGAGCCCGCCGGCGAAGACGACGAAAGGCCAGGCGCGCATGAAATTGAGGATGATCGCGGTCTTGAAGGGCTCGACCTCGGCCAGGCGCTCGGCGAGTGACATGGAATAGAAGGAGGTGCCGAAAAGGCCGAGAAAGATGATGTACTTGATCGGCCACAAGCGCTCATTGAGCCCCCAGGGCAGTTCGATTTGCCGAATTTTCAGAAAACGCCGCCCAAGCCGGTTCGTGATCTCCTGCAGGGCTCCATAGGGGCAGAGCCAGCCGCAGAAAACGCCGCGCCCCCAGAACAGCATGCCGGCGGCCACCCCTACCCAGAGGATGAAGATGAGCGGCGCCATGAGGAAATAGCCCCAGGAGAAGTCGGTCACCAGCGCATTGGCGAAGGTAAGGACATTCACCACCGAGAGCTGGGCATTCATGAAGAAGCCCAGCCAGACGAGAACGACGCTGAGATAGCCGTAGCGCACCCACGCGGCGAGGCGCGGGCGGCGCACGAACCAGTCCTGGAAGAAGAAGACCAGCGTCAGCACACCGAGAAGAACGGCTAGCCGGGCGATCTCGGGCAGCGACTGGCGCCAGATATTGAGCCACAGCGCCTCGCGCGCAGCCTCCTCACTGAGCGCCGTCGGCGCCGCCGGGGCCGTAATGCCCGCAAGCCGTCCGCGACGTTCGACATAAATCGCGGGCAGCGCGTAATCGAGCGCGAAACGGACGAAGGCCTTCTTGCGCGGGCCGGTCTGGCGGTTGACCAAAAGCTCGAGACGGAAGGGCACCGTGGGGTCGAAGTCGGTATTGTCAGGGATGAAGAAGAGTCCGACCTCGCGGAAGTCCGGCGCGCCGGCGGCCGGGATGCGGGCGATGCGGAGATGGTCGCGGTCATGAAAACGGACCGAGACGTCACCCTGGATGATCTGGATGCGATCGAAGATGCCGCCGCGCACATAGCCCGAGCCCTTGAAGGAGAAGAGTCCCGACCCCATGACGAGGACCGCCTGCTGTCCGGGCTTGAGACGCGCCTTGAGGCGGGCATAGTCGCGGGCGCCGAGAAGGCTGCGACCGATGGTGGGCACGGTGACAAGGGCGAGGCCGAGCCGGATAAAGCGGGCGTCGGGATCGGATGCTTCGGGCCGCTCCGCCGCTTCGCTCTCGCCGGCGCGGCGGAAGGCCTCGCTGACCTCGCCCACGCTGAGCTCGAGCAGTCGCACCGCGCCTTCGTCAACGAGGGTCTGCCAGTCCTTGACCGCGGGTTCGGCCTCGGCCTTGAGCACGCCGCGACGCGGCGTGGCGTCTTCGCTCTCCATCCCGGCGATGCCTTTCGCGCGGGCGAATTTGAGCGCTGCGCGGCGGATCGAATCGTCGATCACCATGATCGTCACCGTCGCCCCGGCAACGATGTCGGGGCCCTTGTCGGCGACGCCTTCCACCCGCTCGCGCACCATGTTGCGGCCGATGAAATGCGCGATCACGGCACGGATCTTGGCTTCGGGAATGCCGACGAGAACGATCGGCTCGTGATGCTCCACGAGCTCGGCGCCGGTGATCGTGCCCTCGGGGTCGAGCCCCAGAAGGATGCGGATCGGCTTGCCGGAATAGCCGACCGCGTTCACATAATCGGTGGTGAGGATGGCATAGCCGGCGACCGCGCCGTCCTTCAGGATCGGCGCCATCGGTGGCGAATTGGACAGGGGGCCATAGGAATCGGCGCCGGGCAGCAGCCGCCCGGGAGGAACCTTGCCGAGATAGTCGGCAATCGACTGCGCCTGTGCGGCAGTTGCCAGGAGGCAGGCAGCGAAAAGCAGCCAGGACAGGAAACACCCTGTCGCAATACCTGCTCCGCTTGCGGTCGTTGCGACCGGCTTTCGCCCTGCTCCTGATCCGCGCATCGACACCCCTTCCCCGCGGCGCGTGCGGCACGCCCGCGCCCCGTCACCGTGTGCATCCTACACCGATGTGTGAGGGGGTGTCTGATCTAGATCAAAAATCCGTGATGTGAGGTGCCGCAACCGCGACAGCCGGACGGAAAAACGGGGCCCCTACGGATCTCTCCGTCG
>RFKS01000021.1 GCA_003694205.1 Alphaproteobacteria bacterium
CATCGACAACATTCTCGACCTTGCGGTGATCGAGGCCGGCGCCATGTCGCTCGATATCGTCGAGGTACCGATCGAGGCGCTGCTCGATGACGTGCTCGCGCTCAGCCGCGAGCAGGCGCGCAAGGCGGGCCTCGAGGTGCTTGTCAAGACGGCGGACAACTGCGGCACGATCGAATGTGACCAGCGGCGTCTCAAGCAGGCGATTTACAATCTCGTTACAAATGCCATCAAGTTCACGCCGCGTGGCGGGCGGCTGACCCTGCTCGCCCGGCCCGCGGGCGAAGACGAAGTCGAGATCATCGTCCGCGACACCGGGATCGGCATCGACGAGAAGGAACGGGTCGCCGTGTTCGAGAAATTCTATACCGGATCGAGCGCCAGCGGACGCAAGGGCGTCGGCCTCGGACTGTCTCTGGTGCAGAGCTTCATCGAGCTCCATCGCGGTCGCATCGCTCTCGTCTCGCGGCCCAATGAGGGCACCACGGTGACCTGCACCCTGCCGCGCCGGCAGGCCCGGGACGCGCGTCTCAGGCAGGCGATCTGACCCCATGGCGACACCCCTTTTCGAGTCCGAGACCGGCAGCGAGGCCGCGACTGCGGAAATCGGAACGCGGCTGGCCCCGCTTCTCCGGACCGGCGATGTGCTGGCGCTCGACGGCCCGCTCGGCAGCGGCAAGACGGTGCTTCTTCGCGCGCTCATCCGCGCTCGCATGGAGAGCCCCGATCTTACTGTCGCCAGCCCGACCTTCAATCTCGTGCAGATCTATGAGCCGGCGGCGGGACCGCCGCTCTGGCATGTCGACCTCTACCGCCTCGAACATCCCGACGAGCTCACGGAGCTGGGGCTCGAGGAGGCCTTCGGGGAGGCCATCACGCTGATCGAATGGGCCGATCGGGCCACCGGCTTCCTGCCCGCGGACCGCCTCTCGATCACCTTCGGCTGCGGCGAGCGTGGGCGGCGGCGACTCGTCTTTAGCGGCGCGCCGGACTGGCATCAGCGCCTGGCGCCCGCCTTTGCCACCGCGTCATGAGCCGGGCCGCGCAGATCGATGCCTTCCTCGCCGCCCATGGCTGGGGCTCGGCCGAGCGCGTGCCGCTCGCCGGCGACGCCTCCTTCCGGCGCTACGAGCGCGTCAGACATGGTCGTCGACACGCCATTCTGATGGACGCGCCACCGGAAAGGGAGGACGTCCGGCCCTTCCTCGCCATCGACCGCCTGCTGCGGCGTTGGGGCTATTCGGCGCCGCGCGTGCTCGCCGTGGACGTTGCCGCCGGTCTCCTTCTGCTCGAGGATCTCGGAGAGGACGGCTTTACGAGTCGCCTCGCGCGCGACCCGGCATCGGCACCGGTGCTCTACGAGGCGGCAGTCGCGCTTCTCGTCGATCTGCATCGCCGCCTGCCGCCGGCGCGGATCCCGCCCTATGACATGACGGCACTCCTCGGCGAGGCGCGCCTTTTCGCCGAATGGTATCTGCCCGCACGCGATCCGGCTGTCGATCCTGCGCCGCTGTGCGCTGCGCTCGAGGAGCGCTTCCGGCCGCTCTTGCGCGATCTTGCGACGGCGACCGAGGTACTGGTCCTGCGCGATTACCACGCCGACAATCTGCTCTGGATGTCGCGCCGGCGCGGCCTGCGTCGGGTCGGCCTGCTCGATTTCCAGGATGCCCGCCGCGGCCACCCCGCCTATGATCTCGTCTCGCTCCTGCAAGACGCCCGTCGCGACGTCCCCGAATCGCTCGAGGAGGAGATGATCGCGTTCTACTGCGAACGGGCGCAGCCCCGCGACCGCGCCGCCTTCCGCCGCGCCTATCACCTGCTCGGCGCGCAACGGGCGACCAAGGTCATCGGCATCTTTACTCGCCTCCACCGCCGGGATGGCAAGCCGCGCTATCTTGCCCTGCTGCCCAGGGTCTGGGATCATCTGGAACGCAATCTGGCGGCGGCGCGACTCGATGGGCTCAGGGCCTGGTTCGACGAAGTGGCGCCGCCGGCATGCCGACGCCGGGAGCTACCCTGACCTGTCACGGGGCCGACACCTCTGTGCCGCTTCGGGTGTCGACCGCAAGGAGGAGCCGTTCGTGCCGCCCGAAACAATCCCGATCCGTCGCGCCATGGTCCTCGCCGCGGGGCTCGGCACGCGCATGCGCCCGCTCACCAACGGGCTCCCCAAGGCCCTTGTCCCGGTGCGCAGCCGGCCGCTCATCGCACATACGCTCGAGCGCCTGGAACGGGCCGGAATCGAACGGGTGGTCGTTAATGTGCACGCGCATGCCAAACGGCTCATGAGCTATCTCGAGACCCGCGCGGCGGGTCCGGAAATCGTGGTGTCCGACGAACGGGAGCGGCTGCTCGATACCGGCGGCGGCATACGCCGGGCACTGCCGCTTCTCGGCACCGAGCCTTTTTTCGTTATCAATGTCGATGTCCTGTGGAGCGACGGACCGTCGAACACACTGGCGCGCCTCGCCCATGCCTGGAACGCCGACCAGATGGATGCCCTCCTGCTCGTCGTGCCGACCGCGGCCGCGCGCGGCTATGACGGGCCGGGCGACTTTCTGATGGACGCCATGGGACGTCTCGAGCGGCGCGCGGAGCGCCGGCTCGCCCCGTTCGTCTTTGCCGGCATCCAGATCCTTTCGCCGGACCTCGTCGCCGCCGTCGATGAGACCGCCTTCCCGCTCGCCCGTGCCTGGGAACCGGCACGCGCCGCGGGGCGGCTGCACGGTCTCGTGCATGACGGGACCTGGGCGCATGTCGGGACGCCTGCGGCCGTGCAGCTTGTGGACGAAGAGAGGCTTCGCTGAGCATGTCCGCGCGACCTGCCACAGCGAAGGTCTTTACTGTCCCCGCGAGCGTGTCGCTCGTCGATGCGTTGGCCGAATCGCTCCGTGCACAGGCGGGGGAAGACCCGCTCGCCCTCGCCCACTATCGCATCCTGCTTCCCAACCGGCGCAGCCTGCGCCTCCTGCGCGAGGCGTTCCTGCGCAGCGGCAACGGCAAGCCGTTGGCATTGCCGCGGATGTCGGCCATCGGCGATGTCGAGGAGGACGAGCTTCTGCTTTTCGGCGCACCGGAGGACCTGCTCGCCCTGCCCCCCGCGATTCCGGAGGCCCGTCGCCTGTTCCTCCTCACCCGTCTCATACGGGACTGGCGGGGGCCCGGCGGACAGCAGCCGTCGCCGGCCGCGGCGCTGCGTCTCGCCCGCGAGCTGGCGCGTCTCATCGATGCAGTCCATACCGCGGATGTCTCCTTCGACCGGCTGGCCGAGCTGGTGCCCGAGAGCTACGCGGCGCATTGGCGACGGACGCTCGACTTCCTGCGCATCGTGACCGAGCACTGGCCGGCCATTCTGGCCGAGGAAGGCGCGCTCGATCCTGCCGATCAGCGCAACCGCCTGCTGCGGGCGCTGGCACGGCGCTGGCGCGAGGCGCCGCCGCCGGGTCCGGTGATTGCCGCCGGCTCGACCGGTTCGATCCCGGCCACCGCGGACCTGCTCGGCGTCATTGCACGCCTGCCGGAAGGTGCCGTCATCCTGCCCGGTCTCGATACCGGGATGGAGAGCGAGAGCTGGGACAAGGTGGGACCGAGCCACCCGCAATTCATGATGAAGCAGCTGCTGGCGCGAATCGGCGTCGCCCGCGACGAGGTGGAGCCCTGGCCACTGCCGGCGCGGTGGCGGGAAAAGGCTGCCCGCCTGTCGCCACGGACACGTCTTTTCGCCGAGGCGCTGCGTCCGGCGGAGACCGTGGAGCGCTGGCGCGATTTCAGGGTCGAACCGGCGCCGGCCCTCGCCGGCGTGCGGCGCATCGACTGCCCGGGACTGCGCGAGGAAGCGGGCGCCATCGCCCTTCTCATGCGCGAGGCGCTCGAGACCCCGGGCAAGACGGCAGCGCTGGTAACTCCCGATCGAGCGCTTGCCCGCATGGTCCGGGCCGAGCTGCGCCGCTGGCAGGTGGAAGTCGACGATTCGGCGGGCAGTCCGGTCGCGGCATCGCCGCCCGGCGCCTTTCTGCGCCTCCTCTGCCGCACGCTGGCCGAAGGTCTGCGGCCTGTCGGCCTGCTGGCGCTGCTCAAGCATCCGCTCACCGCGGGCGGTCGCACGCCGGGCGCCGTGCGCGATCTGGCACGGCGCATCGACCGCTTCGAGGGAAACGCGAATTCCGCCTTGCGCGGGCCAGCGACGGCTCCGGGCATGGCGCCGCTCCTCGATGCATTGGGCAAGGCCGGGGTCCCCTCCGGCTGGATCGCCGAGCTCAAGGACGTGCTCGCCCCGCTCACCGGCCTGGAGGCGCTTCTGCGTGGCGGCGGCGACTGCCCCCTGAGCGAGCTTCTCGCGCGGCATATCGAGGCCGCGGAAGCCGTCGCAGCCACCAATGAGGAAACGGGTGGCGAGCGACTCTGGTCCGGCGAGGCGGGCGAGGCCCTGGCCGTCCTCCTGGCGGAAGCCCGGGCATCGGCCGACATTCTCGGCAAGACCGACCCAGCTGCCTATCCGG
>RFKS01000180.1 GCA_003694205.1 Alphaproteobacteria bacterium
AAGCACCTGCGGCGGTGGCTGAGTTCGCACGTGGGCGAGCACGTATTCGCACTGCTGTCTGATCACCATGCCTCGGTCCGGCCTGGATTTCGCGCGGAAGCCCGCAAGGGATGTGGCGCCAGCATGATGCAAAATTGAACATAATATACATTATGCGCTTACGCGATATCCATCCAGCGTCGCCATTCAACCTCCTCTGAACGGGCCCCGACCGGCTGGTGTAAATATCGGTATGGAATTGGCGTTGGTCGCGTACGCTTCCGATCTTGCCAGCCCCGGTCGCGCGGTGTCAGGCTGCGGCGCCGACGTTCCCAAGCCGAGGTAACCACCAGCGTGACAGAGAAACCGCGAAACCCATCCTTCCGGCGCCTGCCGGGTGCGGTCTGGGCACTGGGGTTCGTGAGCCTGTTCATGGACATGTCGTCCGAGATGATCCACGCCCTGCTGCCGACCTTTCTCGTCGTCGGGCTCGGCGCGAGCCCGGTAATCCTCGGCGTTATCGAGGGTGTCGCCGACGGCACGGCTTCGTTTGCCAAGCTCCTATCCGGCTGGCTCAGCGACCGCCTCGGCACGCGCAAGTGGCTGGCCGGGCTCGGCTACGCGCTGGCGGCCGTCTCGAAGCCGTTCTTCGCCCTCGCGACAAGCGCGGGCTGGGTCCTTGGTGCCCGTTTTGTCGATCGCCTTGGCAAGGGTATCCGCGGCGCGCCGCGGGACGCGCTGATCGCGGATCTGACGCCGCCAGAACAGCACGGCGCAGCATACGGACTGCGCCAGGCGCTCGATTCGGCCGGCGCCGTAATCGGGCCGCTCGCGGCCTCGGCGCTTATGCTTTTGCTCGACGAGAACATGCGCGCCATCTTCTGGATCGCGGTCATACCGGCAGCGATCTCGGTTTCCCTGATCGTGGTCAAGGTCAGCGAGCCACGCGGCCTGCGTGCCAATCCACAGGCCAGGATCCCCCTGCGCCGAAAGGACATTGCGAGGCTCGGCACCGCCTTCTGGCGCGTCGTGGCCCTTGCCGGCCTTCTGCTCCTCGCGCGCTTCAGCGAGGCGTTTCTGCTCCTGCGCGGACAGGAAACGGGCGTACCGGCCGCCTATCTGCCGCTGCTTTTCGTCCTCATGAACAGCGTGTTTGCCCTCGCCGCCTTCCCGGCAGGCGCCCTCTCCGACCGGATCGGACGTCGCCGGCTGCTGCTCGCGGGCTTCGTCCTGCTGGCGGCGGCCGAACTTCTTCTTGCCGTGCCAGGCAGCGCGGTCGCGCTCGTCGCGGCAACCTTGCTCTGGGGGCTCCATTTGGCCCTGACGCAGGGTCTGCTCGTTGCCCTCGTCGCAGACACCGCAGCTCCGGAATTGCGTGGCACCGCTTTCGGCATCCTGCACCTCGTCGCGGGCGTTTCGCTGCTTCTCGCCAGCACGCTCGCCGGCGCCCTGTGGTCCCTGTTCGGTGCGGCCATTGCGGTGACTGCTGCGGCCAGCCTCGCCCTCGCGGGTGTCGCGGCCGCCTCGCTCTGGCTGCCCGCGCGCGGCTGAGATCATGCGACCCGTGCGCGTAGGGTTAAGGCTTTCTCAATGATAGCCCTGTAAGACTGCGCGGCATGCCGTGGCAGATGTTCAAACAGGCGATCGGCGACCTCTTGGGGCGGACCGATCTCATCCCGGTCGGGCCACTCATGCCGGTTGCCCTCTCGGAACTGTCGGAGCAGCATCCGCTGGTTCGCTTTCACGCCCTCTGGCGGCAATTGCGGCCGGCGACCGGCGGCCTGCCGCTGCGGGAACAATTTTCGCCGGCCGATGTGCCCGACCTTCTCCCTTGGTTCACTGTCTTCGAGCGCACAGAAAGTCCCGAAGGCGCCGATTTCAGGGTACGACTCCACGGCTCGGAGGTGGTGGCTTTGACGCGAAGGGACTGGACCGGAAGTTGCCTATCCGAACATTTCAGGGGCAGGGAATTCGCTCTGCGTATCAATGAGTTCGAGCGCAGTCTTGAGACGGAAGAAGCTTCACTCAGCCGCGGTGCCCTACCGATCTCGGGTATCAGTTGGGAGCTCGCTCGTGGTGTCTTTCCCTTTGCCAGCCGCGCGGCCCCGCCCCAGATCTTTCTGCTCTATGCGCCAATTCGCGGTGACGAGGCAGGGGCGTAGATCCGCAAAGCCTGCCCCTTGTCTTGGCGCGACTTCTTATCTATCGAGTTAGACGGACGTTTGACGACGAAGACACCACGCCTGCCACGCGTAATTGCCCTGCCGCAGGCGCCGGCCTCGCCGATCACGCGGCCGCGCCGCCGGAGCGCCTCTCCGGCACAGCATGCCAGCAGCAGGACGAAAGACGATGTCTATCGGCACGGTCAAGTGGTTCAACCCGACAAAGGGATTTGGTTTCATCGCCTCCGAGGAATTTCCCAAGGACGTGTTCGTCCATGTCACCGCGGTCAAGCAGGCGGGCTTGGAGACGCTGCTCGAGGGGCAGCGCGTCGAGTTCGAGCTTGTTCCCGATCGCAAGGACAAGTCGCGCAGTTCGGCTCAGAATCTGCGGATCGTCGACTAGCCGCGGCGCGGGGGGACAGCCGGCGCCCCTCTATCGGCTGCGGCGTGGCGCCGTCTATTTCTTGCCCTTGTACTTTTCGATCGCCTGATTGAGCGTTTCCTTTAGCTGCGCGCCGACCTCGCCGCCATCGCCCTTGACGCGGCCGCGGATGACCGCGCGCATGGCATCGATATGTGCCTTCACGAGCTCCACCATCGAGTCCGTGATGTCGTTCTTTATGGTCGTGAAATTGTGCAGTGAATCGGCAAATTCGGTGATCAGGGGATAGCCGAAGGTTCCGCCCTGCCCCTTCATGTCGTGCGCGATCTCGTTGATCTCCTCGAAGAACTCGCGCCGGTGTTCGGGCGTATCGACGCAGCGGCCATGCTTCTCGCTCAGCTTGACGAGCAGGCCCGAGACCCAGTCCGGGTAATCCTCGGCCATCTGCGCCAGCGCCTTCTCCGCCTCGGCCAGTGCCTCCGCCGAGACCTGTCCGGTGCCGCCGCCGAGCCCATGCGTCTTTTCCTTGAGCCGGTTGCGGAAGCGGTAGAAGCGGACGATTGTGGGCACCTTCTGCCCCTTGGGATCAGCCACGGACGATCTCCACTCCAGGGCTCTTGTCATTAAGCTTGCGCCGGTCTTCGAATTCGATCGGCACGATGCGGCGCCGGCGATCGGGGCCGAAATAGTCGCGCGTGTGCACGAACTGTCGTTGTTTCTCGATGATCGAGACGAGCTTCTCGCCAATCGCGGTGATGGTGAAGGGCTTGGCGAGCACTTCGGTGGCGCCGAGATCGCGCGCCTCGGTAACGCGCTTCGGCTCGGAATAGGCGGTGATCAGGATGAAGGGCACGAACCGATCCGGGCTTTCCTTGTGGCGCCGGATCCAGCGCAGGAGCATCATGCCGTCCACGGGCGACATCTGCCAGTTGGACATCACGATGTCGACCTCCTGGGTGCCGGCCGACATGGGGTCGTTTTTCACCTTCTTGAGGAAATCGATCGCCTGCCCGCCATGGTCCACGGCATAGACCTTGCCGACGCCGAGGATGCGCAACGAGTTGATGAGAAGCGAGCGAATGAAGAGGCTGTCCTCGACAATGAGGACGCTCAGACGCTCAAAATCGTACTCGGCCATGGTGCGGTTCGCTCTTCTTTGACCCCGGTGTCGCGTATGAAACGGCCATTAAGGTAAAGATTTTGATAAACCGCTCAGAGGGAAGCGATTTCTGCCGTGACATGCTCCCAGGCATCGCGCAGCGCGCGCAGATGTTCCGGTCGCACCGCCCGTGCCGCTGTCTCCGCCGCCGCGGCCTCGGCGGCGAGCGCCCGTGCACCGACCGCGCGCGCCGCCCCCTTCAGCCGGTGTACGGCGCGACGCCATTCTTCGGCATCACCGCCGAGCGCCGCCTCGATGACCGCCAGATACTCCGGCACCTGGCGGGCGAGGATGCCGAGCACCTCACGCTTGAGACCGTGGTCCCCCTCGGTGCAGGCATCAAGATGCCGGTGATCGAGAACGGGCTCGCCGCTGGTGTCGCTCACCCTTCGTCCTCCCCCTTGCGCGCAAGGACAGCGCGCCCCGCCGGCGTCAGGCGGCAGATGAGCCAGTCCGGCTTGACCGGATTGTTTGTCCAAGGCTCCGCCCATCCATGGGCGAGACAGGCGCGTACTGTCCGCGGATCGATGCGCTGTCCATTTTCGTCGAACAGCGGCAACTTGCCGCCGGGCTGGTCGAGGCCCCGGCGCAGGTAACGTCGTTGCGCGGGCGTCGGCGCGGGCGCGGCCGCCCCGGCGCTGCAGGTTGCGTCCTGGTCGGCCCGACCCGATGCCCTCTTTGTCATCGTCTCTTCCCACCTCCCCAAAGGCCTTCTATTGTCGGCAATGTTGACGCCTTGCGTCAAATGGGAAACTCTTGCCACGAACGGCCGGACCGGAGCATGACAGCGTCACTTGATTTTCAGCCGCCGCCGGAAAGCGGGGACCGCATGTCCGCCGCGCGGGAGGGGAACGGCGCGGCGGACATG
>RFKS01000181.1 GCA_003694205.1 Alphaproteobacteria bacterium
GGCTGCTCCCTCGATGGCCTCGAGCACCGATGCGGCGAGGCGGATCACGGTCTCTCGCCCTCGGCCTCGACACGGATTCGTCCGAGGAGGCGCCCGCTGTCCGGCTCGACGAGCAGGAAGACGTCCTCTCCGTCGCCGCCGAGACGGATGACGAGCCGGTCGCCGACCGCGAAGCTGTCGATAATGCGGCGCCCCTCCGGCAGGCGGATCGTCCGCTCATAGGCGGCGGGAGGTGTGCCGTCTTCTGCGCTGGCGACATTCTCTGCGGTCGACAAAGTGCCGACAAAGCCATAGATGACGAGACCGAGGCCGGCGATGAGGACGAGTCCCATCAGCAGGATGGAGACGAGAAGGACATGATGAAGCAGGGGCGCGCGCCCATGGGAGGCGCCCTCGCCGGTGGCTTCCGGTCCGGATCGGGTCATGACTGAATTCTACCAGCACATCGTTGCCGCGGAAGAGGAAGGCCATCGGCTCGACCGCTGGCTCGCCGACCGCCTGCCACAGCTCTCGCGCTCGCGCATCAAGGCCTTGATCGAGGCGGGCATGGTCTCCCTCGCGGGAGAGACGATACGGGCGCCGGCGCACCGGGTCAAACCCGGTGACGCGGTCCATGTCACCGTTCCCGATGCCGCCCCCGCGATACCGCAAGCCGAGGCCATTCCGCTCGCCATCGTTCATGAGGACGAGGCGCTGGTGGTCATCGACAAGCCGCCGGGCATGGTGGTCCACCCGGCGCCCGGTGCCGAGGCGGGCACGCTGGTCAATGCCCTGCTCCATCATTGCGGCGCGAGCCTGTCGGGGATCGGTGGTGTGCGAAGACCCGGTATCGTGCACCGCATCGACAAGGACACGAGCGGGCTGCTTGTTATCGCCAAGACCGATGCCGCCCATCGGGGCCTCGCGGAGCAGTTCGCGGCGCACAGCATCACGCGCGAATATGTGGCCTTCGTCCACGGATGCCCACAGCCGCCGGCGGGCCGCATCGAAGGGGCCATCGGTCGGCACCCCGTCGACCGCAAGCGGATGGCGGTGGTGACCCGGGGCGGCAAGCACGCGGTGACACACTATGCCAGCGAAAGGTGCTACCAGGATGGCTCGGGCGCGCCTGTGGCGGCACGGATCATCTGCCGTCTGGAGACCGGGCGCACGCATCAGGTGCGCGTCCATATGGCGCATATCGGACATCCGCTCATCGGCGATCCGGTCTATGGTGGCCGCCGGCGCCGGGCCCGGGATGCCGGTCTGGCGGCGGCACTCGGCAGGCTGCGGCGGCAGGCATTGCACGCGGCGCGGCTTGGCTTTCGGCACCCCCTGACGGGCGAGAACTTGCAATTCTCGAGTGCGCTGCCATATGATCTTGTCGAACTGCAAGACGTTCTGGAACGCAGCGGCGCCGACGCCTTTCACCCCCGTCAAGACAGCTGATTCGACGTCCCGGTCCCCAGTGGCGGCGAAAGCTGGACGGCGGTCAGATCGGTCCCGCCCCGGTCCCGGATGTGCAAAGCCGAAAGAGTGCCGATGGCCGAGAAAAGCCTGGTTCCGAGCCTGTCTCCGGAAGGCAGTCTGACCCGCTATCTCCAGGAGATTCGCAAGTTCCCGATCCTCGATCAGGAAGAGGAATACATGCTCGCCAAGGCCTGGGTCGAGCATGGCGACACCGAGGCCGCGCACAAGCTGGTGACCAGCCATTTGCGCCTCGTGGCCAAGATCGCCATGGGGTACAGGGGCTATGGCCTGCCCGTGTCCGAGCTCATCGCCGAGGGCAATGTCGGCATGATGCAGGCAGTGCGGCGCTTCGATCCCGAAAAAGGTTTTCGTCTCGCCACTTACGCCATGTGGTGGATCCGGGCCGCCATCCAGGAATACATCCTGCGCTCCTGGTCGCTGGTGAAGATCGGCACCACCGCGGCGCAGAAGAAGCTGTTCTTCAACCTGCGCCGGATCAAGGGCCGGATCGAGGCCATGGACGAGGGCGACATGCAGCCCGAGCAGGTCGAGCATATCGCGAAACAGCTCGGTGTGTCCGAGGAGGACGTCATCAGCATGAACCGGCGGATGGCCGGGGGGGACCACTCGCTCAACGCGCCGATGCGCATCGACGGCGATGGCGAGTGGCAGGACTGGCTGGTCGACGACAGTCCCGACCAGGAGACGCTCGTCGCCGAGCAGGAGGAGATGGAAAACCGCCGTGAACTGCTCGAGGAGGCGATGAAGTCACTCAACGAGCGGGAGCGCCACATTTTGACGGAACGTCGTCTCAAGGACAATCCGAGCACCCTCGAGGAGCTGTCAAAGGTTTACAACATCTCGCGCGAGCGGGTGCGCCAGATCGAGGTGCGGGCCTTCGAGAAGCTGCAAAAGGCGATGCGCAAGGCCGCGGCCGAGCGCTTTGGCCCGGCGCCGGCGGAGGAAGCGCATTAGGGGGCAATGCGGATCGATGCGCGCTAGCGCCCGGCGCCCGTCTTGGGGTGCGAGGGAGCGCCCTTCTTGTCTTGGGCAGCGCTCGATCGGATGACGTCGTCGCCCCATTCCTCGACCAGGAGTTTCAGCTGTTTCTCGACGCGACGGGCAGCTTCGCCATTGAGAATCTGCTGTGCCGCGGCGGCCAGCACCGGTCCGAGCCACAACATCGTCGCCCCAACGAACGCCGCCCCGTACATGATCGCCCAGACGGTCAGGTCTCCGGCCAATGTCTTGAATCCGTCCATACTGGCGCCGGCATCCCAGAGCTGGACCATGAAGGGCAGGACACCGGCAAGATTGAACGCGAACATGGCGTTGAGCCGCAGCGACTTGTAGGCCCCGGTATCGGCAAGAAGCATGGTCAGGGTCGGCAGCAGCCCGACGATCAGCAACGCCGCAATCGGCGGCGACAGCATGAGAAGCACGCCCACCAGGATATAGATGAAGAAATGGCGACCGCGGCCGCGCTTGCGTGCCGCCGGTGACCCGGTCTTCGCTGCGGTGGACTTGTCCTTTTTGATCGCTTTCTTGGCCATCTCTCACCCTGCAAGTGTAAGCAC
>RFKS01000182.1 GCA_003694205.1 Alphaproteobacteria bacterium
ACCTCGTGATCCGCGCCGGCACGCGGCCCGAAGCGGCGGGCGAGGCCTTCAACGCGGTCGACGACGGCCATGTCACCTGGCGCGACTATATCGGCTGGATGTGCGACGAGCTCGGCTGTCCCCCGCCGTGGCTGTCGCTGCCGCGCGCGCTCGCCTGGCCGCTCGCCGGCCTCGTCGAGGACCTGGCCCGGCTGACGCGCCGTCGGGCCGCACCGCCGGTCACCCGCTATCGCGTGCGCGCCGTGATGCACGACCATCATTATGCGACGGCGAAGGCGAAAGAGCGGCTCGGCTGGCGACCACGGGTCACCACGCGCGCGGGCATCGCCGGGACCGTCGCCTGGTATCGCGCGATGAAGGGAGGGGCGACAGCATGACCACCTTCGCCGTTACCGGCGCCGCCGGCTATCTCGGCCGGCTTCTCGTGGCCCGGCTCGCCGCCGCGCCCGGGGATCGTGTGATCGGCATCGACATCGCGGCAGCGCCCGATCTCCCGGGCGTCATCTGGCACCGCTGTGATATCCGGGATCCCGCGATCGCGGAGATTCTCGCGGCGGAGGATGTCGCAGTCGTCGTCCATCTCGCCTTCCTGACCGATCCCGAGGGGGACCCCGAGCAGGCACGCGCGGTCAATATCGTGGGCACGCAAAACCTCTTCACCGCCGCCGCCGGGGCCGGAGTGCGCCGCATCGTTCTCGCCTCGAGCGCTGCCGCCTATGGCAGCCATGCCGACAATCCGGTGCCGATGAGCGAGGACGCGCCGCTGCGCCCCAATGCGGATTTTCCCTATTCCTGGCACAAGGCGGTGCAGGAGCGTCTCCTTGCCCGGCTCGCCGCCGATCATCCCGGGATCGAGACCGTGATCCTGCGCCCCTGCGCGATCCTCGGACCGCATATCGCGAACCCCACCGGCGCGGCACTCCGGCAGCCGCTTCTCGTCACCTTCTCGGGGCCGCCGCTGCCGGTCCAGTTCCTGAGCGAGGCGGACGCGGTCGAGGCCTTCCGCCTCGCCGCCGCCGGCACTGCGACCGGCGTCTTCAATGTCGCGCCGGCGGGCATGCTCGACTATCCCGAAATCGCGCGGTGTCTCGGCAAGCCGCTTCTCAGCCTGCCCTTCCCGCTTCTCGCCGGCCTTGCCGAGGCGGCGAAACGCCTCGGGCTGTCGCCGGTGGGCCGGCGCACGCTCGGCTTCGTGCGCCATCCGATCATTGTCGACAGCAGCCGGTTCACCCGGCGCTTCGGCTTCACGCCCCGCCGCGACAGCCGCGGCGCGCTCATGGACTTCGCCGGCAAGGCGCCCGGCACCGACATCAAGAGGAGACCGGACATGGACGTCCCGCCCGTCATGGAAGAACCACAGCCGACGCTCGATCATCTGAGCCTCTATCGCCTGCCCTGGAACTATGCCGACAACGGGATTTCCTGGCTCGAGCCGAGCACCAAATGCAATCTCCGTTGCGAGGGCTGCTATCGTGACCTCGAGCATCCGGTGCACAAGAGCCTCGCGGAGATGCGCGACGAGCTCATGGTCTTCAAGCGCCTGCGCAAAAGCGACTGCATGAGCATCGCCGGCGGTGACCCGCTCGTCTATCCGCACATCGTCGAGCTCGTGCGCATGGTGAAGGAGATGGGCTGGAAGCCGATCATCAACACCAACGGCGTGGCGCTCACCGAGCCTCTTCTCAGGGACCTGAAACGCGCCGGCGCCTTCGGCTTCACCTTCCATATTGACACCAGCCAGAACCGCCCGCGCGCCAAGGGCTGGAGCGAGACCGAGCTCAACAAGGTGCGCCTTCACTATGCCGAGATGCTGGCCCGCGTTGGCGGACTTGCCTGCTCGTTCAATGCCACCATCTCGGAGAAGACGCTTGCAGAGGTGCCGGCGCTCGTCGACTGGGCGCGCGCACATGCCGACATCGTCCACACCATGGTCTTCATCCTCTTTCGCTCACCGCGCCTCGAGGGCGCCTTCGATTTCTACGCCCATGGCCGCAAGCTCAATTTCGGCGGCACCTACAAGGAAACGACATGGGGCGGCAAACGCAGCGTCTTCGCCTCCGAGATCGTCGAGACGATCCGCTCTGTCGAGCCCGCCTATCGCCCCGCGGCCTATCTCAACGGGACCGTCAATCCCGCGTCCTTCAAATGGCTGCTCGCCAACCGCATCGTGCTGGACGGCGAAACGGTGGGCTATGTCTCGCCGCGCTTTCTCGAGCTCGTGCAGACGGGCTCGCATCTCTTCCGCGGGCGCTATCTCTCCTATGCCGGCCCGCGCGCGTTGCGGCGCGGCAAGCTCGCAGCCTTCCTATCCGGCCTCGTCGACCGCGACATGCGCCGGCTTTACGGCCGGCTGCTGCGCGCCATGCTCGCCCGCCCGTCGCGGCTCCTCAGGCCCGCCCACATGCAGAGCCTGATGATCATCCAGCCGGTGAATTTCGAGCCCGACGGGCGTCAGGACATGTGCGACGGCTGCCCCGACATGACCGTGCACGAGGGCAGGCTCGTATGGAGCTGCCGGCTCGAGGAGCTCCTCAAACACGGCTGTTTCGTCGAGAGCGTGCCGCAGGAGCGCGCGGCGCGCGACCCGGTGGATGCCGAATAGGCATCGACGCGGGGCGGTCGGGATCGCGACCCGGGCGCGGGACCTGTCGGAAAATTTGACAAGCTGAGTCAAGCGCGCCCTTTCCCGCCCGAACGCCCGCCATTCCGGGAAGTTCCGCGGCGTCGTCACATGCACCTGTCGGCAAGAGACGCCCATCTGCCCGCGTCGACGGCGCGAATAGCGAGTCCATCCTGTAAAATCTGGTGACAGGTCTGGTTGCAGAACCACCGCACCACCAATTGGGAGGCGCATCTAGGGATGTGCGAATGCCAGCATTGTGCGCGTCGCCGGGTCGTATCGGGCGCTCCTCGCGCGTCGGTAGCTCTTGCCCGACCCCTGCCGGGAGTTGGCACCCTCCTTGCTTGGAACGGCTCCAATCCGTGTCCGAATGCAAGTGAGGTCCAGAATGTTGCGTCTCTCGTTTCTTTTTGCGCTGTCCGCGCAGATCCTGTTCGCCTTGGCCACCGCCGCCGCTGCCGCCCCCATCGTCGTCGACGTCAACCGCTATATGGGCGGGTCGGTCTTGTCGCCTTCACTCGACATCGACGGAAACGACGACCCTTTCACTTTTACCGGCTATGATCTGACGTTTGCCACGACCACCAAGGACGTATTCGGCGCCCTTCTTAAGGACGTGGACAGATATGCCCGGGGTATCGGGAGCAATGAAGTCAGCCTCGGCGGGCCGCTCGCCCCGGACACGCTGATCGACGGGACGCTCGCCTTCGGACATGAGAATCATATCTTTCACAGGCGCTTCGGCCAGACATTGCATTGCACATTTCTTCCGGGCCAACCATGCGAGCTGGTCCCCTTCGACTCGGTCGACGGAAGCTGGCGTGCCAAGGATGATTTCAGCACCATCCGGGGATTCCTCGGCTTCCGGCTCGCGGCCGGTGGCGACTGGCGTTATGGCTGGATCGACCTGACGTCGGAGAGGAAGGGCGCTCTGTTTGTCCACCGCTTTGGCTATGAAAGCATCATCGGCCGTGGCATCCGGGCGGGTGCGGTGGCGGCCCCCGACCCGGTACCCGCACCGCCGGCGCTCGCACTCTTCGCCGTCGGCGCCCTTGGCATCGCCGCCGCGCGGCGGCGGGCCCGCCGCCGCTGAGGGAAGTGGGCTCGGAACCGCCCTCGGCGCACGTCGCCCGTTGGCATTGGAGCCGGGAGCAGGCAAGAGCGCGGTCCCATGCCGGTCGCCTTGCCTAGCGCCCGGCCTTCAGTTTTCCCGCCATAGGTACCGCGAGGAGGGGGCGGTCTCACTCTCATTTCATCTCCATTTACTCTTGACAATCATTCGCAATCGCATCAAGAAAAGGGCGGTAAAGGAGAAAACCGCCCCATGTATGTGTGCATCTGCAATGGACTGACCGAGGCTCGCGTGCGCGAGGCAGCGCGCGAAAGCGGCGAACGGCACTCGGCCAAGGCGGTCTACCGCCATCTCGGCTGCGAGGCCCGCTGCGGCCTCTGTCTGCCGCACGCGCGGCGCCTGATCGCCGAGGACGGGGATGCCGCCTTCAACGCCGGCGCGCTCGCTGCACGCGCCTGATCACGCCTCTAAGTCTTAGTCGCAACAAATTGATTCGGCAGGAAAATCTTGCATCCCGCCGGCGCTGCGCTACATAGTGCGGGCGGGCCCGCACGGGGCGCGGGCAGCCTGTTCGTGAAGGATTCTTGCCAGGGAGGCGGCCGATGAAGGGTGACAAGCGGGTCATCGAGCATCTCAACACGGTGCTGCGCAACGAGCTCACCGCGATCAACCAGTATTTCCTTCACAGCCGCATGCTCAAGGACCGTGGCTACGGCCGGCTTGCGGCGGTCGAGCACGCCGAATCGATCGACGAGATGAAACATGCGGACCGGCTCATCGAGCGCATCCTGTTCCTCGAGGGCCTGCCCAATCTGCAGCAGCTCAACCGCCTGCGCATCGGCGAGACCGTTCCCGAGATGCTCAAGGGCGACCTCGATCTCGAGTTCGACGCGCGGCGCGATCTCGTCGCAGCGATCGCCCACTGCGAGAAAGTCGAGGACTATGTTTCGCGACATCTCCTGCGCGAAATTCTTGACTCCGAGGAAGAGCATATCGATTGGCTCGAGACCCAGCTCGAGCTGATCGAGACGGTCGGGCTCGAGAATTATCTGCAAAGCCAGATGGAACCCGGCACGGACTGAAATCCGGCCCTCTGTTCCTCTTATGTTCAAGCGCCGTCCTTCGCGCTAGTCTGCCGGCATGACGATGCACGGGGATTTGCGCGGCGATGATGGCGCGCCGGCGCTCGACATGCTGCCGGTGCTCCATGTCGGCACGCGCAGCGCGCTCTGTCTCGCCGACGAGGAGGCGCCAAAGGTGCTGGCGCCCGCGGCGTCAGCGGAGCGGCTCGGCGCGACACCGCATCTGTTGTGCAATCTGCCCCTCGTGCTGCGCCGCCTCGGCCTCGCACGCGCCATCGCATTCGACCTTCTCGAGCTCTTTGCCTTTGTGCGGCCGGCGCAGTTCACGGTACCGACCGCGGCCGGGCTGCTGCAGGCTCTCGATCTCGGCGATCGCAGTGGCGAGACGGAGCGTATCCCCTCGCTGCTGCGCGCGGCGGCGCAGCGG
>RFKS01000022.1 GCA_003694205.1 Alphaproteobacteria bacterium
CATTCGCGCAACGCTGGAGCCGATTCTCGCCGGCCGCGCTCACGCCTTTGCCTTCGGCATGGCCGATCCCGAAAGCATCGCCGATGCCGCGGCGGATCTCGAATCACAGGGCATCCGCGCGGCGGTGGTCTATCGCCTGTTCGCCTATCCGTGGACATTCGCCGAGCGCACCAGGTTCATCCTCGGCCTCGATGCGAGCGTCCCGACGCCGATGATGGGAGAATTGCCCGCCCGCCTGCGTTCGGCGATCCGATTCGTCGATGCGGGCGGCTATCAGGACGATCCCCGAATCGGGCGGATTCTCGCCGACCGGGCGCGCGAGATCAGCCAGGATCCAGCGCGCGAGGCTGTCCTCATTCTGTCTCACGGCTCGGGCAGCGAGGCTGTCGAAGCGCGCCAGCAAGCGGTTGTCGCGCGCAATATCGCTGAGATGCAGCAACGCCTCGCGACGCCTTTTGCGGCGGTGCGTGCGACCAGCCTGCGCGAGGATTGGCCGAAGAAGCGGACCGTGGCGGTAAAGGAGATCCGGACCTTCATGGACCGGCAGCGGAGTCTCGGCCGCGATGTCCTCATCGTCTCCAACCGCCTGCTCGGCGAGGGGCCCTATCGGCGCTATCTTGGCGATGGTCCCTACCGGATGAACGGAACCGGGCTGCTGCCCCATCCGCTCTTCACCGCGATCGTGAAGGACCGGATCGCCGCTGCTCTCAAGATCCTCACAGGGACACATGACCGCGCTTCATCGGACAGCCTGACATTGACAGGAGAAGCCGGGCACCTACATCCTTCCGGGCAACCCTAGTGCAAATGGGCAAGCATGAACAAAACGCCACCACCGATCCGGCTCACCGAGGCCGCGGCCGAGCGCCTGAAGGCGCTGATCGCCGCCGAGGGGCGGCCGCTTGCCTTCCGCGTCTCGGTTTCGGGCGGCGGCTGTTCGGGTTTTACCTATCAGTTCGATTTCGCCGAGAAAGAGGAGCCCGGCGATGTGGCGAGCGAACAGCACGGGGTGAAGGTACTCGTCGACGATATGTCGCTTCTTTATGTGCTCGGCAGCACGATCGACTATGTCGAGGACCTGATCGGCGCGTCCTTCCGCGTCGAGAATCCGAACGCGCAGTCCTCCTGCGGCTGCGGCTCGTCCTTTTCCGTCTGAGCGGAGATCAGCTCGTTTCGTCCTGGGAAATGGTGGGGGTCGCGGCCAAGCCGTCAACCGGATGCCGTGTCCAGATGCGACTGTCACAGAAGACGAGAAGGCAACCCTTCACCCGCAGCCGGTCAGGCGATATGAGAACCGCCCTTGCGCGATAGGTGCTGCCATTGCGCGGGTCATGGATGGCGCCCTTGACCCATTTGCCGTTCCGATATTGAAGTCCCTCGAGCACAGGGGCGCCGAGATAGGCAGGGTTGCCGCTGCGCGTCCAGACGATGCGGCCGCAAAAGCTCTCGCCGTCCGGGCAGGGCTGGATCTCGATACGGGACTTGCCGCTGTCGCTTTGCCACACGCCGACGATCGCCTCCGGGGAGTCGGTCCCCGGCGCCGCCACGGCGAGGCCGGCGAAGGCGAGAAGGCTGATCAGCAGGGCCAGCGTGCGATGCACCATGGCGTCACTCCGTTTCGCGCGCATTCCGTTGTCACGTCTTGCGGTCCCGTCGCGGCGCCCGGTCGGCCCATGCCACGACGTCCAACTTCTCAATAGGAAGGAATTGCGACAGGATTTTGGCGGCGTTGCGCCCATTGCGCGACGGGTAGGCCGATCGCCTCAGGCATTCCTCGGAATCGCGATCTTGCGGTGTTGCGCCACCGACAGGATGAGCCCGAAGGAAATCATGATGGTGAGCATGGCTGATCCGCCATAGGAGATGAGCGGCAGCGGGACGCCGACGACGGGGACGAGCCCCATCACCATGGCGATGTTGATGAAGACATAGAGAAATATGGTGAAGGACAGGCCGGCCGCGAGCAGCCGCCCGAACTGGTTGCGACAGGTGATGGCGACATAGAGACCATAGAACAGCGGAACGAGATAGAGCACGATCACGGCCAGCCCGCCGATGATGCCGAACTCCTCGCCAAGCACGGTGAAGATGAAGTCGGTCTTCATCTCGGGCAGGAAGTTGAGATGGCTCTGCGTTCCTGCGAGAAAGCCCTTGCCGAACAGGCCGCCCGATCCAAGCGCGATCTTCGACTGGATGATCTGGTAGCCGGCGCCGAGCGGGTCATGCTCGGGGTCGAGGAAGGTGAGGATGCGAGCCTTCTGGTAATCGTGCAAGACCCCCCATACCACCGGCACCGCCGCCGCGCCGGCCACGGTGCCGCCGATGAACAGCCATTTCGGCGCGCCGCCGAGAAACATCACCGTCACACCGCCCAGTGCCAGCATGACCGCGGTTCCGAGATCCGGCTGGCGCGCGATGAGAATCATCGGCAGTGCGATGAGCAGAAGCGGCACGAAGAGATGGAGGAGCCGCGACGACTGCCAGGCATTGAGGCCGTGGTAATAGCGTGCCAGGGCCATCACCAGCGCGATCTTCATCGGCTCGGAGGGTTGCAGGCGCATGAAGCCGAGATCGAGCCAGCGCTGGCCGCCCATGCCAACAACGCCGATGACCTCGACCGCGGCGAGGAGGATGAGCGCGCCGAGATAGGCGGGATAAGCGAGCCGTAGCCAGGTCCGGATATCGACAAGGGCAATCGCCACGAGAATCAGAAGCGCCACCGCAAAGCGGATCGCGTGACGTTTCGCCCAGGGGTCGAAGCTGGCGCCGCCAACGGAGTAGAGCATCGCCACGCCGACGCCGCCGAGTGCGACGAGAGCAAGCAGGACCAGCCAATTGAGGTCGCGCAGTTTCTGCGGCAGCGACTTGTGCAGTCGCCTTGGCGCGAAGAGCGTGCGCGTGCTCATCTTGCGCCCCCCGTGCTACCATCACCGCGGTCCGCGACGCGGTCGCTGCCGGCCACCGGGCGCCGTGCCGGGTCGCGGCGCAGCACCATCTCCATCACGTCGTGCGCCACCGGCGCTGCCGCGCTCGAACCGCCACCGCCATGTTCGATCAACACGCTCAGGGCATAGCGCGGCCGGTTGCTCGGCGCATAGGCGACGAACCAGGCATGGTGCCGCTCGCGCCAGGGAAGATCCGACTGCTCGACCTCCTGGTCCCGCTGCGCCTTCGTGATGCGGCGCACCTGTGCGGTTCCGGTCTTGCCGGCCATCCGCATGCCGTCGACCTCGAGTCGCGAGGCATGGGCCGTTCCGCGGTATTCGAGAACCTTTTCCATGCCGCGATGGATGGCTGCGAGGTGCCCGCGCGCAAGTCCCAGATCGGGCCAGTCGGCGGGTGCCGGCCGCGGCCGCGCCCCGACCTGGCGCACGAGATGAGGCACCACCTGGCGCCCGCCGTTCGCGATGCGCGCGGTCATGACGGCAAGTTGCAGCGGCGTTGCGAGGAGGGCACCCTGGCCGATCCCGACATTGAGCGTCTCACCGCCGACCCAGGGTCTGCCGCTGGTCGCCAGCTTCCAGCCTGGCGTCGGCACAAGCCCTGCACTCTCGCCACCAATCTCGATGCCATAGGTCTCGCCCAGCCCGAACCTGTGCGCCCAGGCGGCCAGCCGCTCGATGCCAAGCTCCTGGGCCGCGCGATAGAAATAGACGTCGCAGGATTGCGCAATGGCGTCGACAAGGGCGATGCGGCCGTGCCCGCCCTTCTTCCAGCAGTGCCAGAGATTGTCTCCGAGACGGTACTCGCCGGTGCAGTGCACCGTGGTATCGCTCGAGATCACGCCTTCGTGCAGCGCCGCCAGCGCCACCACCATCTTGACCGTCGAGCCCGGCGGATACTGGCCATTGAGCGATTTGTCGAGGAGCGGCTTGCGCGGATCCCTGAGCAGGGCCTGCCAGTTCTCGCGGCTGATGCCGCGGGTGAAGCTGTTCGGATCGTAGGAGGGGGTCGAGACCTGGGCATAGATGTCGCCGCTCACGACATCCATGACGACGACGGCGGCTGATTCCTCGCCGAGGCGGGACGCGATGGCCTCCTGCAGCGCGCCGTCGAGGGTCAGCAGAATGTTGTCTCCGGGCTTGCCTTCGTCGCGCGACAGCTCCCGCAGGGGGCGGCCATAGGCATTGACCTCGATCTGTCGCGTTCCTGCTTCGCCGCGGAGCGCGTCGTCGAAGGCGCGTTCGATGCCCCGCTTGCCGACCTTGAAGCCGGGCAGCCCGAGAAGCGGGTCGCCGTCAAGATCGTCGGCGGCGGGCGCCCCGACATAGCCGACGACCTGGCTGACCGACGGGCCCAGCGGATAGTGGCGGGTCAGGCCGGCGTCCGGCAGCACGCCGGGCAGGCGCAGCGCCTCCACATTGACGCGGGCGAAATCCCGCCAGTCGAGACCCTCGGCAACAGTAACCGGGAGAAACGCGCGCTGGCGCGATATCTGGCGCTTGATGCGCGCGAGATCGCCCTCGTCGAGGGTAATGACACGGCCCAGCCGCTCGAGCGTGCCGCGCATGTCGCGCGCCTGCTCGGGGATGAGGAAGACCCTGTAATCGCGCCGGTTGGTGGCGAGACGGGCGCCGAACCGATCGAGGATCTCACCGCGAGCCGGGGCGAGCAGGCGGATCGAGATACGGTTGTCCTCGGCAAGGGTTTCGTATCTGTCGGCCTCGATCACACCCAGATAGTAGAGCCGTCCGCCGAGGATCGTCGCGGCCAGACCCTGCGCCCCGGCCAACAGGGCGGCCCGGCGGGAAAAGGTCCGGAAACGGGATTGCTCGCCGCTCATCGCTCCAGCACCGCGTCGAGGCGACCGAACACCCATCCCGCCACCGGATAGGCACCGACGGTCAGAAGAGCCTGGAGGAGAAGGGGAGCGCCGGACATCACCTGCCCATAATACAGGCTCGCGACGATCCAGGACAGGATCATGGCGATGCCGGCGACAAGCAGAAACGCGGCCCAGCCGAAGAGGAAGGGCAGGCGCACGAAATGGGCCTGCTGGTTGGACAGGACCATTTGCGCAAGAAGCAGGAGCAGCATGTTGAGGCCGGG
>RFKS01000183.1 GCA_003694205.1 Alphaproteobacteria bacterium
CGGGTCGCCGCGGCGACGACGGTCGGTGACAAGGGACGGGCGCGGGCGGAGGCCCTGATCGAGGCCGAGTGCGACCTCATCGTGCTCGATACCGCGCATGGCCATTCGGCACGGGTGATCGCCGCCACCGAGGCGATCAAGCGCCTGTCGAACCGGGTGCAGCTGCTTGCCGGCAATGTCGCCACCGCCGAGGCCGCGCGTGCCCTGATCGATGCCGGTGCCGATGCGATCAAGGTCGGTATCGGTCCGGGGTCGATCTGTACCACGCGGGTCGTCGCCGGCGTCGGCGTGCCGCAGCTCAGCGCCATCATGGACGTGGTCGAGGAAGCGGCCCGGCACGACATCCCGGTCGTCGCCGATGGCGGAATCCGTACCTCGGGCGACATCGCGAAGGCAATCGCCGCCGGTGCCTCGGCCTGCATGATCGGCTCGCTCCTTGCCGGCACCAGCGAGGCACCGGGTGAGGTCTTCCTCTATCAGGGGCGCTCCTACAAGGCCTATCGCGGCATGGGCTCGGTCGCAGCCATGGCCCGCGGCTCGGCCGATCGCTATTTCCAGGAGGATATAAAGGACGATCTCAAGCTCGTCCCGGAAGGCATTGAAGGACAAGTGCCATTCAAGGGACCTGTCAAACAGGTTCTGCACCAGATGGTGGGCGGTCTCCGGGCCGGCATGGGCTATGTCGGGGCGCGCACGATCAGCGAGCTGCATGAGAAGGCGCGCTTCGTCAGGATCACCAATTCGGGCTTGCGCGAAAGCCATGTGCACGATGTCACAATCACCCGGGAATCGCCCAATTATCCCGGGAAATAGGGTGGCGGGGCAGGAGCGCGGCGAAGAGCGGCGCCTTATCGCATGACACCGGGTGCGCGACTGGCGGCGGCGACCGAGATACTCGGCGCCATCGAAGCGGCCTGGCGCAGCGGCGGCGCGGCCGCCGACAGCATCGTCGAGGGCTATTTCCGGAAGCGACGCTATGCCGGTTCGCATGACCGCCGCTGGATCATCGCCGAGGTCTATGCCGCCTTGCGCGAGCGCGGGCTGCGCCTCTGGCGGCTTGCCGCGGAAGGACTCGAGGCAACGGCGGAGCGCCAGGTCCTGCTCGGCCTTCTTTGTGCGGGGGACATCGACCCGGCCTGGTTCGGCGGGCCACATTCCCTGCCGTCACCATCGGGCGAAGAGCTGGCTGCGCTGCGGCGGGCGGCGCAACGCGAGGGAGCACCGCCCGCGGCGCGTCACAATGTCCCCGATTGGCTTTTCGACCGGCTCGCCACACGATTCGGTGCGGCGCTCGAGCGGGAGATGGCGGCACTCGCCGCGCGCGCACCGCTCGATCTGCGCGTCAATACCGCCCGCATCGGGCGCCGGCGCGTGCTCGAGCAGTTGGCGGACTCCGGGCTGAAGGCGCAGCCGACACCCTGGAGTCCGCTTGGTATCCGGATCGAAGAATCCCGCAATATCAAGGGACACGCGCTGTTTCAGAAAGGGCTTGTTGAGCTTCAGGACGAATCATCGCAGCTCGCGACACTGCTGTGCGGGGTGCGACCCGGCGAGCAGGTCGCCGATCTCTGCGCGGGCGCCGGCGGCAAGACGCTGGCGTTGAGCGCATTGATGCAGGGGCGCGGCCAGATTTTCGCCTTCGATACCGACCGGCGGCGGCTCTCGGCGCTCCGCACGCGGGCGCGGCGCGCGGATGTCCGCAATCTGCAGGCCCATCCCCTGGCCGCGGATGCCGATTTGCGTATGGCGCAGCTCGAGGCACACCGTGGCCATTTCGACCTCGTCGTCGTCGATGCGCCCTGTTCGGGCAGCGGCACCTGGCGCCGCAATCCGGACCTGCGTTGGCGCTTCGCCCCCGATGACCTTGCGCGGATTGCGGCGCGGCAGAGGGCGCTTGTCGCCGAGGCGATGACGCTCGCGCGCCCGCAAGGACGGGTGGCCTACATGACCTGCTCGCTGCTTACCGAGGAAAACGAGGCCGTTGTGGAGGAGGCACTGGCGAATCATGCGGGATGGCGACTCGTCGACTTCCGCGAAGCCTGGGCCGAGACGATAGGGGGCGAAGCACCGGAGAGCGCGGCGGGACCGCCGGCAACGCTTCAGCTCACGCCAGCGCGCCACGGCTGTGACGGCTTCTTCTTTGCACTGATGGCGCGGGGATAGACCTTGCGTGCGGGGGGCGCGAGACCCCATATAGGGGACCTGTGATTGCATCCGGTGGAAAGGATTGTCGCCCGTGCACGAGAAAACCCGTCGAGGCCCGCTATTTGCGACCCTGTTCGCCATCAGCGCCCTGTCGCTGACGGCTCCGGCCGGTCACGCCGCCATCGCTGTCGCCCCGGCCTACGAGAAGGCGTCGCGACTCCTGCTTGAAGAGGGAAATGCGGCGCTCGATGCGGGCGATGCGAATAAGGCACTGCGCGCCTTCGAGACGGCGCTTGTTGCGGATCCGGCCAATGTGGCGGCGATCGTGGCCATTGGGCGCGCACACGAGGCGTTGGGACAGCGGCCGCAGGGGCTCGGCTATTACCGGCGGGCGCTGGAGATCGATCCCATGAACCGCGCCGCGCTCGCGGCCGAGACGCTGGCGCTGATCGCGGAAGGCCGGATCGAGGATGCCGAGAAGGACGCAGCACGGCTCGAAAAGCTGTGCGGTGCCGAGGATTGTCCCGAACTGGCGACGGTGAGAAAGGCACTTCTCGCCCACCAGGCGAAGC
>RFKS01000184.1 GCA_003694205.1 Alphaproteobacteria bacterium
CTTCCGCTCCGAGCGACGGATGGCGCGCGAGCTGATGCCCGAGGGCGAATTCTTCGAAGTCTTCGTCGACACGCCGCTCGAGATTTGCGAGCAGCGCGATCCCAAAGGGCTTTACAAGAAGGCGCGCGAGGGGGCGATCCGCAATTTCACCGGCATCGACAGTCCCTACGAGCCACCCGAGAACGCCGAGATCGTGCTCAAGACGGCCGAAACCTCGCCCGAGGAAAGCGCCGAACGCATCGTCGAGTTCCTCGCCCGCCGCATGGCGTAGTCCGCAAGCCAGCGAGAGCGATCGTTGACCGCCTGTCAGGCGTGGGTGAGCGTATCGTCCTGCTGGTGACTCCGCACCAGCGGCAGGCGAACCGTAAAGCAGCTCCCCTTGCCTGGCGTCGACTCGAGCGTGACGCTGCCCCCCTGGACCTCGGCAAGCCGACGCACCAGCGCCAGACCAAGGCCGACACCGCTGCCCTCGCGGGCAAAGCCGGAATCGACCTGC
Source organism: Alphaproteobacteria bacterium (assembly GCA_003694205.1). GTDB lineage: Bacteria > Pseudomonadota > Alphaproteobacteria > Sphingomonadales > Rhodothalassiaceae > J134. Next base: position 497 of record RFKS01000184.1, read on the forward strand.
TGGAAGGGCTCGAAGACGCTTTCGGCATGCTCAGGCGCAATCCCGATGCCGCTGTCCTCGACGGCGAGCGTGCCGCAGTCGCCGTCCACGCCACAAATAACCCGGATCGTGCCGCCCGCACGGGTGAACTTGATGGCGTTGCCGAGAAGATTGAACAGGATCTGCCGGAGACTTCGCGGGTCGGCACAAACGGTCACCGGCACTGCGGCGGTGACGCTTATCGTCAGCCCTGCCTGCTCGGCTTCGGGCCGCATCTGCGCCGCAACCTCCTCTGCAAAGGTTGTGAGTTCCACCGGCTGTTCCTCCAGCAGGCGCTGGCCGGTGTCGATCCGGGTCAGGTCCAGGATGTCTGAGATGAGACCGAGAAGGTGGCAGCCGCTCTTCAGGATATAATTCGCATATTCCCGGACCTTGTCGTCGGGCGTCGTGGACTCCGGGTCGCCGAGAAGCTCGGCGAAGCCGATGATGCTGTTGAGCGGGGTCCTGAGCTCGTGGCTCATTACCGCAAGGAACTGCGATTTCGCCCTGCTCGCGCTTTCCGCCGCGTGCCGCGCTTCGACGAGTTGTGCCTCCTTTTCCTTGAGATCGGTGATGTTGGCGAACACCGCCACGCGGCCACCGCCACGGATCGGGCTTGTGCCACCCTTGACCCAGCGCCCGTCGCCGAGCCGCATCACGTGCGAGCCATCGCTCGTGCCTTCCGGCAGTCGGCCGTCGGGGCACATCTCCCGGAACAGGTCATTGGCGACCACAATCTGGCCGTCGGCATCGAGAATGGCGAAGGCCTCGCCGCTGCGCGCGATAGCGTCGTGAAGGAGATCACGCGCCTCGCCGAGCGCAAGCCCGACCGCCAGCGCTTCCCGGAAATGCCTGTAGGCGACACGCACGCTGAACGACAGGGCAATGGCAAAGACGAGAAGCAGCACGCCCATCCCGCGCTGTAATGTTGTCTCCTGGAGCAGCAGCAGGAACGAGACCGGCACGACCGAGAGGCCGCCATAGACGACGACATTGAGCGGCAACACATAGAGTGTCGAGACAAGCCCGGCGAGCATGCCGCCGACGACGAAGGCAATGAGCACATGCCCGACCACATCGCTATGGTCGAAGAAGACGAACCCGGTCGCGCCCCACAACACGCCCATGGCGGCGTTCCACAGAAAGGCACGCCGCATGGTCCGGGCGCTCACATGTCGCGGCGTCCCGACGGGGCGGCGGCGTCGCCTCAGCCATTGGAGAAGGCTCCAGAGATTGGGCAGGGCGATGGCGAGGGCCCAAGCGACCATCGCCGGTGTCGGCGACGCCCCGCCAAGAAGGGCAAGGATGAGCAGGGCATTGAAGATACTGACCGAGGCCATCAGCGGGACGAAGCGCAGCAGATGCGCGAATTGCGCCCTGCGGAGTGCGTCCGCGGGAATGGAAACGTCACCGCGGCTCATTTTCATCGCCCGGCCGCCGTTGGTCTTTGCGTCCGTCAATCCCGCACATCCCCGTCAGCATCGCCGGAATTGCCGGCCATCCTCGCCCCGGCGCATAAAGGAAAGGTTAAGTCTAATTTTTCTGCATTGCCAGAGGCCGGCAAAGGATTGCGACGGCCTGACCGGCGAGAACCGTCGCCCCCAGTCGAAACGGCGGCCCGGCCGGGCTCAGGCGGCCTCCTGCCAGGCCGCCTGTGTAGCGGCGATCCAGCCGCCGCCGAGCACCCGCTCTTCCTCATAGAAGACCGCCGCCTGTCCCGGTGAGACGCCGAACTCGGGACGATCGAAGCGTAGCGTCGATCCGTCTCCCGAGAGATGCGCTGCCACCGGCGGCCGCGTGCTGCGCACCTTGACCAACACCGCCCGGCCACCGGCGGGGAGCGGCCCGTCGAGCCAGTTGAGGTCGCGCAAGGTGAGCGCCTGCGTTGCCAGCGCCGACCGCGGCCCAACGACCACCCGCCGCTCCGCCGCATCGATGCGCACGACATAGAGCGGCTCCGGCTCGCCTCCGAGGCCGAGGCCGCGGCGCTGCCCGACGGTGAAATGCGCGATTCCCTGATGCCGCCCCAGACGCCGCCCGTCGAGATGGACGATGTCTCCGGGCTCCATCGCCTCGGGCCGCAGGCGCGCGACGATGTCGGTATAGCGCCCCTGTGGCACGAAGCAGATATCCTGGCTGTCCGGCTTGTCCGCCACCGCAAGGCTGAAATGCGCCGCCAGCGCCCTCACCCTGTCCTTGCCGAGCCCGCCCAGCGGGAAGCGCAGGAATGCGAGCTGCTCCGCCGTCGTAGCGAAGAGAAAATAGCTCTGGTCGCGCGCCGGGTCGACACCGCGCAGCAGCACCGGCCGGCCACGGATGATCTCCCGCCGCACATAATGCCCGGTCGCCAGACAGTCGGCGCCAAGATCGCGTGCGGTGCCGAGAAGGTCCGCAAACTTGACGCGCTCATTGCAGCGGATGCAGGGCACCGGGGTTTCACCGCGGAGATAGCTGTCGGCAAAGTCCTCGATCACCGACTGCGAAAAGCGGCTCTCATAGTCGAGCACATAGTGTGGAATGCCGAGCGTCGCGGCAACGCGGCGCGCGTCGTGAATGTCCTGCCCGGCGCAGCAGGCCCCCTTCTTCGCCGTCGCCGCGCCATGGTCATAAAGCTGCAGGGTGACCCCGATCACCGCATAGCCACGCGCGGCAAGAAGGGCGGCCGCAACCGAGCTGTCGACACCGCCCGACATGGCGACGACAACGCGCGTGTCGGCCGGCGCCCTCGCAAAGCCAAGGGCGTTCTCGGTTCCCGGCCGCCAGGTCTCCGGTTCGATAAGCGATGTCAGGTCAGAATACTTCACGGCGCCGAATATAGGGCCCGCCACCCGAAAGGCAATCCGTGCCGGGTGCCGGGCGAGCGGCAGTTTTGTCCCGGCAGGGAATGCCAGCCACCGCGGGCCGCAATCCGATACCCGCAATTTCTCCCTTCAAATCCGGATACTTGGCGAGCAGTCGCAAACTGGCCCGGTGCTTGCTTCCTGCTTGCCAGACGCATGAGGACGATGCAGCAATGGCATTCCTTCCGACCCCAGTACCGATGCCCATCCGGCCCGTGGCCACGCCCCCCGAGGGCGGGGCCATGGTGCCGGGCCCCGTGCCGGGTGGCGTGCCGGGGCAGGACATGGCCGACGCTTCGGGGGCAGGCTTTGCCGCACTGCTTGCCGCGATATCTCCCGGCACGGAGCCGGACATGCTTCCCTTGCGACCCGCAGTTGCCGGGCGTGACACGAATCCCGGGCTCGAGA
>RFKS01000185.1 GCA_003694205.1 Alphaproteobacteria bacterium
CGAGCGCGCCGTTGAAGGGCGCCGAATAGACGAAATAAAGGCGCGCGGGCCCTTTCGGCGGCACGGACGCAAGCGTCAGCTTCACGATGCCGGTCTTGTCCGCCTCTTCATAGGTCGCCTCGATGCGTTTGCCGCCCGCCTCGAGCCAGGCCTCGGACACCTTGAGGGCCATGCCGTGCAGCCAGATGACCGACGACGGCCGGTTGATCTCGACATCGATCGCCACCTTGCCCGAAAAGTTCTCCTTCTCGGGAAGGATGGTCAGGTCGAGGTCATAATGGGTGGGCACCACCGCGTCGCCGAGCTGCCCCGTCGGCATGGGTGGCGGAGCATTCTCGCTCGTGCCAGTCGTGTTCGAGCCATCACAGGCCGCGAGAAGAAGCGCTGCGGTCGCGATCAGACGACGCCAGGCGTGCATATCCAGCCTCCCCGGGAATCGATTGTTGCTGTCGTGGCGGGAACACTAATCACTGGCACGCGCTCGCGTCCAGCCACGATTTGATGAGATTGTGCGCGATCGCGATTGGCGGTGGCACGAAAAACCGCGTGCTTCGGCCGGCCAGCGCCGCCGCGACCTCGTCGCGGCGCACCCAGCGGGCATCCTCAAGCTCGTTGCGGTCCAGCCGCAGTGCGAAGCTCCGCGGTGTGGCGAGAAATCCGAGCATCAGATTGGCGGGAAAGGGCCAGGGTTGGCTGCCGGCATAGCGGATGTCGCGAACCTCGATGCCGGCTTCCTCATGCACCTCCCGGCGCACGGCGGCCTCCGCGGTCTCGCCGGGTTCGACGAAGCCGGCAAGGGCGGAATACATGCCCGGCGGAAAATGCGCCTGCCGGCCAAGCAGGCAGCGCGCGCCATCGCCGACGAGCATGATCACCACCGGATCGGTGCGCGGAAAGTGCTCCGCGCCGCAGCGGGCGCAATGCCGCTGATAGCCGGCACGCCGCGGCGTTGTCAGCGCACCACAGTGGGCGCAGAAACGGTGCCGCCGGTGCCAGTCGAGAAGCGCGAGCGCCTGCGCGATGACGCCTGTCTCGTCGTCCTCCGCGGCCGCCGCGGCCCATTGCATCGCGATTGAACGGACGTCGAGATCGACATGCTCCGCCGCCATCGAAAGGCCATCGCCATCGACGGCGAAATGGGGGCGGCCCTCGCCGTCAACGCCGAGAAAAACCCAGGGTGCGCCACGCTCGATCGCGCTATCGAGAGCAACCGCCTCGTGCCAGGCGATTCGCGGTGGGGTGCCGGCGACCATGCGCACACGATTGTTCCGCACGACGAGAAAGCGTCCACGCCGCAAGGCGCCGGCGAGCCAGGTGTCATCACCCCGCCGGTCCTCGGCGCGGTCGAGCGGGCAGGTGCAGAAAGCGGGGCCCCGGTCGGGGTAAGGAAAGGATCCCGTATCCATGGCCGTTTCCTGCCACAGAATGGCGGTGGCTCCAAGATCGGGCCTTGCAAGGCCGGCCACAAGCGCGCATATAGCGCCGCGGGAGCGGTGCGGACGGGCCGGTCGCCAATCCGGTCAGGTCCGGAAGGAAGCAGCCGTAACGATTTTGGTCCGGGTCGCGCCGTCTCCCACCTTCACCCCCCCTGTTCAATCGGAAAGATCCGCGCAGGGCTTGCCCGGCGCGAGGCAGCCTGTAGCATGGAACCGGACACCACCGGGCGGACGGCGGACAAGGACGGGGAGTCGCGAATGTCGACCAAGGAGGCGGCCTATCGTGTTCTGGCGCGCAAGTACCGGCCGCAGAGTTTTGACACCCTGATCGGCCAGGAGGCGATGGTGAAAACCCTCGCCAACGCCATCGCCAGCGGGCGCATCGCGCATGCCTTCCTGCTCACCGGGGTGCGCGGGGTGGGCAAGACGACGACGGCGCGGCTCATCGCCCGCGCCCTCAACTGCGTCGGTGCCGACGGGACAGGCGGTCCGACCACCAGCCCCTGCGGGGTCTGCGACCCCTGCGTCGCGATCGCCGAATCGCGGCATGTCGATGTCATCGAGATGGACGCGGCGAGCCACACCGGTGTCGACAATATCCGCGAGATCATCGACAGCGTTGCCTTCGCTCCGGCCGCCGCGCGCTTCAAGGTCTATATCATCGACGAGGTGCACATGCTCTCGAAGGGCGCCTTCAACGCGCTCCTCAAGACGCTCGAGGAGCCGCCCGAGCATGTGAAGTTCATCTTCGCGACCACGGAAATCCGCAAGGTTCCGGTGACCATACTTTCACGCTGCCAGCGTTTCGACCTGCGCCGCGTCGATGCCGATATGCTGGTCGCGCATCTCACGCGCATTGCGGGCGAGGAGAAGGTGGAAGCCGGGGAGGCGGCGCTGCGCCTTATCGCGCGTGCCGCCGAAGGTTCGGTGCGCGACGCGCTGTCGCTTCTCGACCAGGCCATTGCCCATGGCGGCGGCACGGTCGAGGAGGCGTCGGTGCGCGACATGCTCGGCCTTGCCGACCGCGGCCGTATTCTCGACCTCGCCCGCGCGGTCCTCGCCGGCAAGGTCGAGGACATGCTCGCCCTCTTGCGCGAGCAATATGATCTCGGCGTCGATCCCGCGGTCGTGATCGGCGACCTTCTCGAGACCGTCCACTGGCTGACGCGCCTCAAGCTGGTTCCCGAATCGGCGGCCGAAGGGGTTCCGGGCGATCAGGCGGCGCGGGGTCGGGAAATGGCGGAAAAGCTGGCGATGGCGGATCTGACGCGAGCCTGGCAGATGCTTCTCAAGGGGCTGTCCGAGGTGCGTATGGCACCGTCGCCGATCATGGCCGCGGAGATGGTGCTCATCCGCCTCGCCTATGCCGCCGATCTGCCGAGCCCGGCGGAGGCCGTGCGTGCCCTCACCGGGAAGGACGGTGCGCCGCCGCCCGCAGCGCCGACAGGGCATCCGGGTGGGACCACGCAGGAGGCCCCGTCGACCCGCGTCGCTGGGCAGGAAGCAAAGGCGGCGGCGCCGGAAGCAACCATGCGCTCCGGCAACACGGTCCTGGCGCTGCGCCGGGACGAGGCGGCGACGGCAAGCGCCGCGCATCCGGTGCCGGCCGATTTCGCGGCCCTCGTCAGGCTTTTTCATGCCGAGCGCGAGCCGGTGCTCGCCACCATGCTCAAGGATCATGTGCGGCTCGTCGACTATCGCCCGGGGCGGCTCACGATCCACCCCACTGAACGTGCGGCGCCCGACCTTGCGCACCGCGTCAGGACCTGTCTCGAGCGATGGACGGGGCGGGACTGGCAGATCGTGCTGTCATCCGAGGTCGGCGAGGCCTCGCTGCGGGAAAAAGAGCTTGCACATCGCGCCCGCCTGCGCGAGGAAGCGCTCGCTCATCCGCTGGTGCGGGCGGTGATGGAGCGTTTTCCCGGCGCCACCCTGTCTGACGTGCGCGAGCGCGACGAGCCGGCCGCCTGCATCCCCGGAGAGTCCGGCGACGAAGCGACGAGCGAGGAGGACCTGTCGTGAAGAATCTGAGCCAGATGCTCAAGCAGGCCCAGGCCATGCAACAGAAGATGGCCGACATGCAGGCCGAACTCGAGACCATCGAGGTCGAGGGCGAGGCCGGCGGCGGCATGGTGCGCGTGCGCCTGAACGCCAAGGGAGAGATGCGGGCGCTGCGCATCGACCCCGCACTCATGAAGGAGGATGACCCCGGGCTCGTCGAGGACCTGATCATCGCTGCCCACAATGAGGCGCGCGAAAAGGCGCAGGCCCGCATGCAGGAGGAAATGGCGCGCATTACCGGCGGGCTCGGTCTTCCCGAGGGATTCAAGCTCCCCTTCTGAACCGCCACAGGCAGGTCCGGTCATGAGCGAGAAGGCGGACGCCCCAAACGGCACCAGCATCGAGTCGCTGATCCGGCTACTCGCCAGGTTGCCCGGGCTCGGGCCCCGGTCGGCGCGGCGCGCCGTCCTCCATCTCATCCGTAAGCGCGAAGCGTTGATGCAGCCGCTCGCCCGTGCCCTCGAGGACGTGGCGCAGGCGATCCGCGTTTGCACGACCTGCGGCAATATCGACACCACCGATCCCTGCGCCATCTGTCGCGATCCGCGGCGCGATGCGGCGCATCTCTGCGTCGTCGAGGATGTCGGTGACCTCTGGGCACTCGAACGCTCGGGGCTCTTTCGCGGCCGCTATCATGTGCTCGGTGGCACATTGTCGGCCCTCGACGGCGTCGGACCCGAGGACCTTGCCATCGGCAGCCTCGTGGCCCGGGTCGGGAAGGGCGGAATCGAGGAGGTGATTCTGGCGCTCAATGCCACCGTCGACGGCCAGACCACCGCGCATTACATCACCGAGCGCCTGTCCGAATACCCCGTCCGCGTGACGGCCCTCGCGCACGGGGTGCCGGTGGGCGGCGAGCTCGACTATCTCGATGACGGGACGCTGGCGGCAGCGCTCAAGGCGCGCCATCCGGTCTAGCCGGCGGCGTCTCCTTCGCTTCCCCCTCTCCGTCCTGCCGGGAATGTCCGGAGCGCCATTCGCTCCGTGCCTGCAACTCGGCCAGCTTTTGGGCCATGCGGCGGCGTTCCTCCGGCGTCATTCTCGTCGCCGCCTCGAGGATCGTCTCCTCGAGCGGGCGCTGCAGCGCAACGAGCCCTTCCGCCAGACGGTCGAAGGCGGCCCGCAGCGCCGCCTCGTCGAGCTCCGGCGCCGACAGCAGGCGGATGATCTCGCGCCGCGCCTCATGAATGGCGGCGATCCGCGGCAGGACCTCGTCGCGACGGGCGCGCATGCTGTCGCCGAGAGCCCGCCGCGCCTCCCCGGAGAGCGTTGCGCCGAGCGCCTTGAGCTCGAGCCGCATGGTCAACGTCTCCCCATGATGGGCGTGGCGGTGGCGCCCCCCGTCGTGCCAGACACTCCGCCCGACCAGGAAGGCGGCGAAGAAGATGTTGAGAATGATCGATGCGACCAGAGCCGCAACGAGCCATTTCCGGGATCCGTTCATTTGCCGTCCTCATTCGGGAGGTCGAGCTCGCCACCAAGCACATAGTTCGACAGATCGAGCGCCTCCACTCTCTCGCCGCCGGCATTCGCCCCGAGCCAGAGGCCGGCGCCGATGGCCAGCGCGAGCGCCATGATCTCGCCCGCCAGCGCCCGCGGCGTGAGAATGGCGGCAAATCCCGCCACAAGGCGCGCAAGCGCGCCGTCCTGCGCGACAGGCCGGGTGGGGGGGATGGCCTCCAGCCGCGCAAGGAAATCGCGCGACGCGGGCGCGGGTAGGGGCAGCTGCGCAAGCTGGCGATCGAGCCGGGCCGCAGCGGCAAGATGCCGGCGGCCTTCCGCGCTCGCGGCATATGCCTGTGCGGCCCCGCGCTCCTCGCCGGGCCAGCGCGCCGGGTCGGCGCCATAGGCCGCGACAAGGGCGGCAAATCGGTTTCCGGTTATCTTCCGCGTCATCTGTCGACCTCCGCCACCAGCGTGGTCCTCAATTGGCGGCGCGCCCGCACAAGCAGGGACTCGAGAGCCTTCACGCTTACGCCCAGAATATCCGCCGCCTCCCGGTTCGTCAGGTCCTCATAATAACAC
>RFKS01000186.1 GCA_003694205.1 Alphaproteobacteria bacterium
GCCCTCGCCGAGTGCCTTCGCGAGATGGATGACGCGATCGGGGAACGCGAGGCATGATGCGGTCCGATTCGAGAAAGCCGGCTACGGCGATTCGCCGGGAAGCGGCGCAATGGGCGACGCGCCGCGCGCTGGCCGGGGCGGACGAGGCCGGTTTCGCCGCCTGGCTCGCGTCGGACCCGCGCCATGCCGCGGCCTATCGGGAAGCCAGGCAAGCCTGGTCCGATCTCGCGGCCATGGGAGATCTGGCGGAGTACCGGGACCTGCTCGGCGAGCCCACCTGGCGCGAGCGCATGATCGAGAGATTGCGTCGCTGGCGGCGCGCCTGGCGTTGGTCCGGAATCCCACATCGCGCTGTGCTTGCGGCGACCGCGGCGGCCCTTCTCGTCGCCATCGCCTCGGCGCTGTGGCTGGAGCGCGCTGCGGTGCCTGATTCGGGCGCGACGCTGGCCACCGCGATTGCCGAGATACGGGACCTGCCACTGTCCGACGGAAGCGTCGTGACCCTGGGTGGGCGCTCGCGGATCACGCTGGCCTTCACGGCGGCGGAGCGACGCATCCGCCTCGAGGAGGGGGAGGCCTTCTTCGACGTGGCCAAGGATCCGGCGCGGCCCTTCATTGTCGAGGTCGGCGATACCGAGGTGCGGGCGGTTGGCACACAGTTCGACGTTCACAAGGGCCCGGCAACGGTGCGGGTGGCCGTGCTGGAAGGCGTCGTCGAGGTCGCGGCGACCGCGATGCGTCGCGCGCCCGTCGTCTCGCGACACCTGCTGACCGCGGGCGAGGCGATCGTCGCGGCCAAGGGCGCGGCGCTCGACAAGGTGGCGGCGTTGCCCCTCGCCCGGGCCGGCGAGTGGCGGCGCGGGCGCCTCACCTATAACGGGGCAAGCCTTGAGGAGGTGGTGGCCGACGCCAACCGCTATTCGGCCCGGCGCATCCGGATCGCCGATTCGCGCCTCGCGACCCTGCGGGTGACCACTTCCTTCCGCACCGACCAGATCGGCGAGATGCTGGAATCGCTCGCCCTTGCCTTGCCGCTGCGCGTCGTGCCGCAGGCCGATGGCAGCCTGTCGCTCATACCGCAAGAACAAGACGCGCCCCCACCGGCGCAGCCCTAAGCACGCATCGGGGAACCGCAGGAGAGAAGGTCATTTGTGGCAGATTTGCCACAGAGGGCACGTCTCGCTGTCGTGCGGTGTCCGATTGTTGCGTCTGGATCGTCTTGCCTAGAGAGGCCCACATCGCGCCCGCGCGCCCGCGCGGCGCGGTGAAGAAACAACAGAAATCGGCCTCCGGCGGTATTGACCAGGGAAGGAACAGCAATGGCAAAGGCATTCGATTCGAGGCGCCTTCGCAAGCGCCTTGCATGCGGTACGGTTTCGGTGATGGCCCTCTCGCTGGCGGCGGCTCCGGTCGCGTCGTTCGCGCAGACGACCGCGGGAAGAAGCGGCGAATATCCGCTGCCCTTCCGGATCGAGGCGCAGCCTCTGGCGACGGCGCTGCTCGAATTCTCCGCACAGTCGGACATCGTGGTCACGGTGCCGTCCGATCTCCTCGATGCGAAGCAGGCACCGCCGGTGCGCGGTAATCTCTCGCCTTCCGAGGCGCTCGATCGCCTGCTTGCGGGCTCGGGCCTGCGCTATGTCCGGGGCAGCAACGGCCAGGTCACCATCGTTGGCGCCGCGGTTCAGCAAGGTGCCCTCGACCGCGGCCGCGTCCGCTATGCCCGCGCCGGGACCGCGCGCGCCGGCCTTCGTCTCGGTGATGATGCGGCCGAGCAGGAGAGCGCGACGGCGGGCGCTACGGCGAGCGAGGAGATCCCCACGATCGAGCAGATCGTGGTCACCGCGCGCAAGCGGGCCGAGACGCTGCAAAGCGTCCCCTTCTCGGTCAATGCCCTCACGGAGTCGGCGCTGCGCGATCGCGGGGCGCAGAATCTCGAGGATGTCGCACGCAGCATCGCCGGCTTCACCATCCAGAATCTGGGACCAGGCCAGAGCCAGGTCGCGATCCGCGGCGTTTCCGCGGGCCAGATCGTGCGTGACCAGCCCGGGGTCAAGGAGCAGGTCGGCATCTATCTCGATGAGTCACCGATCTCGCTGTCGCTGTTCACCCCCGACATCGACCTTTTCGACATGAACCGCGTCGAGGTCCTGCGCGGGCCGCAGGGCACGCTCTTCGGTTCGGGATCGCTGTCGGGAACCGTCCGCTACATCACCAACAAGCCGAATTTCGAGGACTATGAGGTCATCGCCGAGGCGAGCGGCAATGTCATCGATCATGGCGATGTTGGCGGCGATATCCGCGCCGCGTTCAACATTCCACTGAGCGACAAGGTAGCGTTGCGCGCGGTCGGCTATGCGACCCGCTTCGGCGGCTTCATCAATGCCGTGCAGCCCCAAGGCCGCTCGCGCAAGCCGGGACCGGATTTCCGCGGCGGGCTCGCCAAGGACGTCAATAGCGGCACGCGTTTCGGCGGCCGCCTGAGCCTTGAGCTTCGCCCGACACCGGAGCTCACCATTCGGCCCCGCGTGATCTATCAGAATGTCGAGATCGACGGCTTCAACCGTGTCGACATCTTCAACATTCTTGCCAACCCCTTCACCACCACGCGGCCGCCGGTGACACTCGGCAAGCGCGACCAGTTCACGCAGCTCGAGGAAAAATTCACCGACGAGTTCGTGCTTGCGGATGTCGAGCTCGAATACGACTTCGGACCGGTGCTGTTCAAGTCGATCAGCTCCTACACCGATCGCGAGATCCTGCAGGTGCGCGACGCGACCCAGCTCACCGGCTCCATCACCTTCCAGGTCTTCGGTGCGCCGGAGGCGATCTTCGCGCTCGACGCGCCGCTTTTCGACGCCACCGCGGTGAGCATGTTCACCGAGGAGGCGCGGATATCCTCGAACGATCCGGCGGCGCGCTTCCAATGGGTGCTCGGCATCTTCTACAGCACCATCGACCGCCGCTACGGGCAATCGCTCGACGTCTTCGGATTCGAGGATTTGATGAGCGGCCTGCTCGGGATCAATATCCCCACCGCGGGTCCGCTGGCACCCAAGGACGTGCTCTTCTTCTCGGACATTCCCTATGACTTCGACCAGTTCGCGGTCTTCGGCGAGGGAACCTACAATGTCACCGACCGCCTCGATCTGACCTATGGTTTCCGCTGGTACGACTTTACCGAGAAGCGCATCCTCAATTTCGATGGCATATTCGCCGACCAGACGATCGGCCAGCGCGGGCGCACCACCTCAAGCGGCTTCTCGCCGCGGGTCATCGTGAGCTTCCAGGCCGATGACGATGTCGAGCTCAACGCCCAGGTCTCCAAGGGCTTCCGCCTCGGCGGTATCAACGATCCCCTGAACGTGCCGCTGTGCTCGCCGCAGGATCTCATCACCTTCGGCAACCGGCCTTCTTTCAAGGACGAGGAGCTCTGGAACTACGAGGTGGGAGCGAAAAGCGAACTCATGGGCGGGCGGGCGACACTCAACATCGCCGCCTTCTGGGAGCAGATCAACAATCTCCAGGCGACGCTCGATGCCGGTACCTGCTCCTCGCGCATCATCTTCAACGTGCCCGACGCCCGTTCGATCGGCACCGAGATCGAGTTCAACGTGCAGCCGAACGAGAACTGGAATCTGTCGCTATCCGCGAGCTATACCGATGCCGAGCTGCGCTCGACCATCACCTCGACCGATCTCAGCGGCAATACGAGCGTTGTCGGCGGCATCCAGAAGGGAAATCGCCTGCCGACCGTGCCGCGCTTCCAGGGAGCTGCCGTCGTCTCCTACGAAGCGCCGATGAACAACGAGTTCAATGGTTTTGCCGTTGCCAGCGTGCAGTTCGTCGGCTCGCGTTTCACGCAGATCGGCGACCAGGCGCCGGGATTCGGCACCGTCGACCTGACGCGAATCCCCCTCGGGGCACCGAACCGCTCGACCTTCGTCTTCGATCCAAAGCTCGACTCCTATGCGATCGGCAATCTGCGCTTCGGCGCCCGCAACGATCGCTGGGAGGTCTCGATGTGGATCAACAATATCTGGGACGAGCGCGCCAAGCTGGCACTCGATCGCGAGCGCGGCACGCTGGCCCGGGTCGGCTTCCTGACCAATCAGCCGCGCACCTTCGGGGTCACGGTGCGGGCGCAATACTGATTGGGTGCTGCGGGCATGACCGCAGCCCCGTTCTCCCCCACCTCGACGCGGCGGCAAGTGCTGCTCGGCCTTGCCGCCGCGCCTTTTTTGCCCCGCCGGGCGAGAGCGGGGGAAAGTGGCTTCGACGTCGTCGTGGTCGGTGCCGGGGTCTTCGGCGGCTGGACCGCCTGGCACCTCGTGCGGCGCGGCCTCAAGGTGGCGCTCGTCGATGCCTATGGTGTGGCCAATGCGCGGGCGAGTTCGGGCGGCGAGTCGCGGGTCATCCGCATCGCCTATGGCGCTGACGCCATCTATTCACGCTGGGCCAGGGCCTCGCTGGCCGAATGGAAGGCGCTTTCGGAGCGGGTGACGTTGCCGATCTTTCACCAGACCGGCGTTCTCTGGTTCGCCCGGCGGCGCGATGCCTATATCGAGGCCAGCCTGGCGACGCTCGAAGAGCTCGATGTCCCTGTCACCGTCTATGATCGGGCCGGGCTTGCCAAGCGCTGGCCGCAGATCGATTTCAGCGATGTCGCGATCGGCTTTCTCGAGCACGAGACCGGGGCCCTTCTGGCACGCCGCGCCGTTCAGGCGGTGGTGCAGGAGGCGGTTTCGGGTGGAGCGACGCTTCTTCTTGACAAGGCGGGCCCGCCGACACCCGCCGGCGACGGGGTGCGGATTCCGCTCGCGAGCGGCGAGGCGATCGATGCCGGTGTCGCCGTCTATGCCTGCGGCCCGTGGCTGCCGAAAGTCTTCCCCGCGCTTCTCGAAGGCCGCATCGTGCCGACCCGCCAGGATGTCTTTTTCTTCGGTCCCGCGGCCGGCGATCGGCGCTTCGCGCCCGGCGCACTTCCCGTCTGGGCCGACTTCAACGACGGCGACATCTTCTACGGCCTGCCCGACCTCGAATCGCGCGGCTTCAAGATTGCGCACGACGCCCACGGTCCCGTCTTCGACCCCGACACGGGGCGACGGCATCCCGACCGCGAAAGTTATGAACAGGTGCGCGCCTATCTAGCCCGCCGCTTCCCGGCGCTTGCCGATGCACCGCTCGTCGGTGGCCGCGTCTGCCAGTACGAGAACACGGCGACCGGTGACTTTCTTATCGACCGGCATCCGACGATCGACGGTGTCTGGCTTGTCGGCGGCGGGTCGGGGCATGGCTTCAAGCACGGCCCGGCGCTTGGCGCCCATGTCGCCGACCTCGTGACCGGCGCGGCCACCACCATCCAGCCGCGTTTCTCCCTCGCCACCAAGGAGACCCATGGCCGTCGTGCGGTGCACTGAGCGCCGTGGACAATGGCGACAAGGACGACCGGGTAAAGGGTTGACGTTTCCCTCATCCCGTTCGCCCTTCGACAGGCTCAGGACGAACGGGCTTTCCAGATTCCGTTCGCCCCAGATTCCGTTCGCCCTGAGGAGGGTCGCAAGGCCCGTCTCGAAGGGCGGGGCCTTCCGCTTCCTTCGCGAACGCGTTAAACCCGGGCGGCGGTTTAAGAGGAGGCATGTCATGGATCTCGGGCTCAGGGGCAGGCGGGCGATCGTCACCGGAGCGACCCGCGGCATCGGCCGTGCGATCAGCGACCTGCTCGCCGCAGAGGGCGCCGACATCGCCTTCTGCGCCCGCAACAACGCTGCGGTAAAGGAGCGCGTCAAGGAATTGACATCCGAGGGTGTGCGCGCCTTTGGTGCTGCGGTCGACGTCGGTGACGGGCCGGCCTACCGGGCCTGGCTCGAGGCGGTGGCGCGCGACCTCGGGGGTGTCGATATCTTCATCGCCAATGCCTCGGCGGGGGCGGGGACCGAGGGAGAGGCCGCCTGGGAAGCGAATTTCCGGGTCGATCTGATGCACAGCGTACGCGGCTGCGAGGCGCTGCTGCCACATCTCGCCCGCTCCGATGGCGGTGCCGTCGTCTTCGTCACCACGATCGCCGCCATCGAGACCTTCTTCTCCCCCACCGCCTATGGGGCCTTGAAGGCCGCGCTCATCACCTATGGCAAGCAGCTGGGCCAGGCGGTGGCCGGGCACGGCATCCGCATCAACATGGTCTCGCCGGGTCCTGTCCTCTTTCCCGGCGGCGACTGGGACCGGGTCCGGCGTGAGCGGCCGGAGGTCTTCGCCGAAGTGGAGGGACAGTGTGCGCTCGGGCGCATGGCGACACCGGAGGAGGTGGCGCGAGCGGTCGTCTTTCTCGCCTCGCCAGCCGCGGGCGCGATCACCGGCAGCAATCTGGTGATCGATGCCGGCTTCACGAAGCGGGTGCAGTTCTGAGCCATGAACGACACGCTCGCGCAGGAGGACCTACTTGGCCTGTGGCGCACGATGGTGCGCATCCGCGCCTTCGAGGAGTGCGTGCAGGCCGAGGCCCGCGCCGGCCGCGTTCCCGGCCATGTCCATCTTTCGCTTGGCCAGGAAGCGGTGGCTGCCGGGGTCTCCTTTCATCTCGAAAGGGACGACGTCATCACGACGACACATCGCGGGCATGGTCACGCGATCGCCAAAGGCGTTGATGCGACGGCGATGATGGCGGAGATCCTCGGACGTGCGAACGGCTGTTGTGGCGGCAAGGGCGGCTCGATGCACATCGCCGATGCGGAACACGGCCTTTTGAGCGCCAACGGTATCGTCGGGGCCAATGCGCCGCTTGCCGTCGGTGCGGCCCTGAGTGCCAGGCAGCTCGGCGAGCGGCGCATCGCGGTGGCCTGGATTGGCGATGGCGCGAGCAATCAGGGCGCGGTCTTCGAATCCCTCAATCTTGCCGCCGCCTTTGCCCTGCCTTGTCTCTTTGTCATCGAGGACAACGGCTATGGCGAGTACACGCCGCGCGCATCAGTTACCGGCACCGACGATCTCGCAGCGCGCATCCGCGGCTTCGGATTGCCGGCGTCGCACATCGACGGCAGCGACATCTTCGCCGTCGAGGCGGCGGCACGGACGGCGATCGCGCGAATTCGCGAGGGCGAAGGCCCCGCCGCCATCGTCGCTGAGGTCGTGCGCTTTTCCGGGCACTTCGAGGGCGACACGCAAACCTATCGCCCGTCGGAAGAGGTGGCCGCAGCACGGCGCGAACGTGATCCACTTTCGCGTTTCCGCCGCCGGGTTCTCGAGGCGGGATGGCTCGACGCCGCGACGCTTGATGCCATTGCCGCCGCCGCACGCAATGAAATGGCGGCCGCCGCCATGGCGGCCCATGAGGCGCCGTCCCCACCCGCGGAGACCCTTCTCCGCGACGTCAGCGGCGAGGTCTGAGGTCCGCCATGCCTGAAATGACCATGGCCGAGGCGATCGCCGCCGCCCTCGACACAGAGATGGCACACGACCCGCACGTCATTCTCCTCGGCGAGGATGTGCGCGCCGGCGCGATGGGGGTCACCGACGGGCTCGTCGCACGCCACGGACCGGATCGCGTCATCGACATGCCGATCTCGGAGGCCGCCTTCATCGGTGCCGCGGTCGGTGCCGCGGCGACCGGACTTCGCCCCGTCGTGGAACTCATGTTCGCGGACTTCATCGGTGTCTGTTTCGATGCCGTCCTCAACCAGATGGCGAAGCTCCGCTACATGACCGGCGGGCAGGTGCGACTGCCGCTCGTGCTGCGCACCACCATCGGCGCCGGCGACCGCGCCGCGGCGCAGCACAGTCAGTCGCTCCATCATCTCTTCACCTCGATCCCCGGCCTCAAATGCGTCGTCCCGGCAACGCCCGCGGATGCGCATGGCCTGCTCCTCGCCGCCATCCGCGATCCCGACCCGGTGATCGTCTGCGAGCACAAGATGCTTTATCCGTCGCGCGGCGCGGTGCCCGAGGCGCCTGAACCGATCCCGCTCGATGAGGCGCGCACCGTGCGTCCGGGGCGCGATCTCACCATCGTCGCCTATGCCGCCATGGTGCACCAAGCCGAGGCCGCCGTGGTGCGACTGGCCGCCGAGGGGATCGAGGCGGAGATCATCGATCCCCGCGCGACCGCGCCGCTCGACGCGACGGCGATCCTCGCTTCGGTGAAGAGAACCGGTCGCCTGATCGTGGTCGACGAGGGCGCGGCACGCTGCGGCATGGCCGCCGACATCGTCGCTCTTGTGAGCACGCGCGCCTTCGACGCGCTCAAGGCCCCGCCGGTCATGATCACGCCGCCGCACACGCCGGTACCCTTCGCCCCCGCCCTCGAGGACGCCTGGTTGCCCGGTGCCGATGCGATCATCGCTACGGCGCCTCGCCTGTGCGCGGGCGGAAAAGAAGGCGGCGCTTGCTGAAGGCCAGTTCCGCGACGAGGACGGCAAGATAGAGCCCGAGCGCGATGAGCAGCCGCTCGCGCTCGGTTTCCCACATATAGACCACGAGCTCGCCGAACGCGGCGAGCATGAACAGGATTCCGCCGATGACGACCCAGCTCTTCGCTCCGGTCTTCGCTCGCAATTTCCAGTTCGCGACCGAGACCGCGAGCGAGACGACAAGAAAGGTCATCGAGGAAAAGGCGGCGATCATCTGAAGTCCCCCGGTGGCGGCGAAAAGGAGCGCGAGCGCCGTAAGCACGACAATGGCTACCGCCGGCGTGTCACGACGCGAGCGATGCGAAAACGGCTTGGGCATCATCTTCTCGGTCGCCATCACCGCCATCATGTGCGAGGCGCCGAAGATCGTCGCGTTGATCGCCGAGGCGGTGGCGAGGACCGCCGCGATCCCGATGACGAAGCGCCCGGCATCGCCGAGCACCGGCTCGACGGCGACGGCGAGCGCATATTCCTCGGCGGTCCTGATCTCCTGCGGTGTCAGATTGCCGACCCCGACGATGGCGAGCAGGATGTAGACCGTGGCCACGACCGCGACGGCGGTATAGATTCCGCGCGGCACATTGCGCTCCGGTATCTCGCTCTCGGTCACCGCATTGGTAATGAGCTGAAAGCCCTCATAGGCGACGAAGATCACCGCCCCGGCGGCGAAGATCGAAGGAACACCCTTGCTTGCCACCGGCAGCAGGTGATCGACGTCGATGGTCCAGAGGCCGATCACCGCGACGAGGGCGAGGATCGCCACCTTGGCATAGACGATGACATCCTCGGTGTGCCCCGAGGCGCGCGTGCCGAGCAGGTTCACGATCATGAAGAAGAGAAGAATGAAGCCGGTGAGAAAGAAACGCAGCGGCGCGCGATCGGGATTGCCCAGCATGTCGGCGCCATAGGCCGCAAAGGTGAAGGCGTAAAGCGCGAGCGTACCGATATAGCCGAGCACAACCACCCAGCCGATGAAACCGCCGATATTCGGATGCGCAGGGAAGGCATATTCGAGAAAGGTGTAGCTCGCTCCGTCGGAGCGGAAGGTGAGCGCAAGCCGGATATAGGAGTGCCCGGCAAAGGCGGCGATGACCGCACCAATGGCGAAGGCAAGCGGGGCGGCATTGCCGGTGATGTCAACGGCGAGCCCGAGCACCGAGAAGATTCCACCGCCGATCATGCCGCCGATACCGATGGCGACGAGTTCGGCAAGCCCGAGCGTTTCGCCCCTTTCGTCCGTGGCCTTCATGATCCGCATCCGCATGGCGGGAACGGCGCGACAGCGCGCCCGATTCCGGCTATACTCTCGGCACGAAGGCGTCAACAAATCCATGGGGGAGAAGGATGAGCGCGCAAGCGGCCACCGGCCATGGTGCACCTGCCAGACTGACCGTCACCACGATTTCCATGGAAGCACCCTGGACGTGGCTCACCAAGGCATGGACCGAGATCCTCGCCGCGCCGCGCGTGACGCTTGGCTACGGACTCCTGCTGTCGATCATCTCCGCGGCGGTCGCGGCCTTGCTGTTTTTCAACGACCTGCTGGTCCTGATCCTGCCCTTGAGCGGCGGCTTTCTCCTTCTCGGCCCTCTGCTCGCAGTCGGGCTCTATGAGGCCGCGCGGCGCATCGAGGCTGGCGAGAGGCCGCGCTTGCGGGAGATCCTGTTCGTGCGCACGGCGTCGCCGGGACAGCTTGCCTTTCTCGGCGTGCTGCTTCTTCTCGCCTATCTCGCCTGGGTGCGCATCGCGATGCTGCTCTTTGCCCTCATCAACGGCATTAACGCGCAGTTCCCGCCGATTGAGCGCTTCTTCAGCGATCTCTTCTTCACCTGGGACGGGCTGGTCCTGCTCGCGAGCGGAACCGCCATCGGCGGGGTCATCGCCTTCATCATCTTCGCTGCCGCGGCAGTTTCGGTACCGATCCTGATGCGGCACAGGATCGATGCTGTCACCGCGATTGCAACGAGCTTTGCCGCGGTGCGCCAGAATCCCGGTCCGATGATTCTCTGGGCGTGGCAGATCCTGCTGCTGATCGCGTTTGGCATCGCGACCGCGTTTGTCGGGCTCATCCTCACCTTCCCGCTGGTCGGGCTCGCCACCTGGCACGCCTATCGCGATCTCGTGCGGGAAGAAGCCTGAGCGCGGCGGCGCCCTTCCCGCTTGTGGGGAAAGGGGGGCGCCGCTACAAGGCGGGACATGACCGACCGCCTCGCCATCGCGATTGCGCAACTCAACCCCACCGTCGGCGATCTCGACGGCAATGCCGAGCGGATCCTCGCCGCATGGGAGACCGGCGCGCGCCTTGGCGCCGATCTCGTGGTCACGCCCGAGCTGTCGATCTGCGGCTATCCGCCCGAGGATCTGGTGCTCAAGCGCGCCTTCCGGCGCGCCTGCAGGCAGGCGCTCGAGCGCATTGCGGCGCGTCTTGAGGCAGCGGGCGAGGGACCCGCACTCGCCGTCGGTCTTCCGCTCGAGGGCGAAGCGGGGGCCATTCACAATGTGTGCGTGGTGCTCGATCGCGGCGAGATCATCGGCCGGGCGACGAAGCGCGAGCTGCCGAATTACGGGGTGTTTGACGAAAAGCGGGTGTTCACGCCGGGTGACGCGGCTGTCCCGATCCGGGTTCGCGGCGTCTCTCTCGGGCTGATGATCTGCGAGGACATGTGGTTCCCGCATGTGGCGGCAGAACTTGCCACGGCGGGCGCCGACCTGCTTGTTGCCGTCAACGGTTCGCCCTTCGAGATCGACAAGCACGCCGAGCGGGTTGAGGTTGTGCGCCGGCGCACCGCGGAGACGGGGCTTGCGCTCGCTTTCGTCAATCAGGTCGGAGGCCAGGACGAACTCCTTTTTGACGGAGCCTCCTTCATCGGCAACCCCGATGGCGGGGTCGCGCGGCGCCTGCCCGCTTTCGTGGAGCATGTCGCGATCAGCCGCTGGCGTCGCGCGGATGCGGGGGCAGCCCTCTTCTGCGAGGAGGCCGCGGACCCGGGATGGGAAGAGGGCACGCCGGCGATCTACCGGGCGCTCATGCTGGGGCTTCGGGACTATGTCGAAAAGAACGGGTTTCCCGGCGTTCTGCTTGGGCTCTCGGGCGGCATCGACTCCGCGCTTACTGCCACACTCGCCGTCGATGCACTTGGTGCGGAGCGGGTGTGGACAGTGATGATGCCCTCGCCATACACCAGCCGCGAGAGTCTCGAGGATGCCGCCGCCCTTGCGGAACGACTCGGCGTGCGTCATGAGACGGTCTCTATCGAGGGCGGCATGCAGGCGGCGGATGCCGCGCTCCGGCCCCTCTTCGACGACCTGCCGCCCGACGAGACGGAAGAAAACATTCAGGCCCGCCTGCGCGGCCTCTATCTCATGGCGCTCTCGAACAAGTTTGGTCGCATGGTGCTCTCCTGCGGAAACAAGTCGGAGATCTCCGTCGGCTACGCGACGCTTTACGGCGACATGGTGGGTGGATTCACGCCTTTGAAAGACGTTTACAAGACGCTTGTCTACAAGCTCGCGCGCTGGCGCAACGAGGGGCATCCCCAAGGTGCGCTGGGCCCGGCGACCGCTCCGGTCCCCGAGCGCTTTCTCACCAAGGCGCCGAGCGCCGAACTCAGGCCGGGTCAGACCGATCAGGACACGCTGCCGCCCTATGAGGTGCTCGACGATATCCTGCACGGCTTCGTCGAAGAGGCGCTCGGCTTCGACGACATCGTCGCCCGCGGCCACGACCCGGCCACCGTAGCGCGGGTCGAGCGCATGCTCTATGCGAGCGAGTACAAGCGGCGGCAGGCGGCGCCGGGGATCAAGATCACGCGGAAGAGCTTCACCCGCGATCGTCGCTATCCGATCACCAACGCCTTTCTGAGTGCCCGGGAGGGCGCGCTCCGATGAGCGGCCCGGTGAAGACGCCGGTGCGTGTGCGCTTTGCGCCCTCGCCGACGGGATATCTGCATCTCGGCAATGCCCGCGCTGCGGTGCTCAACTGGCTTTTTGCGCGGAAGAAAGACGGGCATTTCCTGCTGCGCATCGACGACACCGATCGCGAGCGATCCGAGGAGCGCTATGTCGAGGCGATCCGGCGCGACCTCGCCTGGCTCGGGCTCGACTGGGACGACGAAGCGCGGCAGTCGGCGCGGCTCGATCGCTATCGCGCGGCCGCGGACCGGCTCAGGGCAGCGGGTCGGCTCTATCCTTGCTACGAGACGCCGGAAGAGCTCGCGCTCAAGCGCAAGATGCAGCGGGCGCGCGGCCTGCCGCCGGTCTATGATCGCGCCGCGCTCGAACTCGATGCGGCCGAACGCGCGCGTCTCGAGGCGGAAGGACGGCGACCGCACTGGCGCTTCAAGCTTGAGACCGGCGCCCGCGTGGCCTGGGATGATCTCATCCGCGGCCGGCAGGAGATCGATCCGGCGAGCCTCTCGGACCCGGTGCTGATCCGCGCCGACGGCAGCTTTCTCTATCTGCTCCCATCGGTGGTCGACGATATCGACTTCGGCATCAGCCATGTCATCCGCGGCGAGGATCATGTGACCAACACGGGCGAGCAGATCCAGATCATCGCGGCGCTCGGGGCAACGCCGCCGCAATTCGCGCATTATCCGCTGCTCAAGGCCAAGGACGGCGGCAAGTACTCCAAA
>RFKS01000187.1 GCA_003694205.1 Alphaproteobacteria bacterium
AGGCGGCGCTCGGCCTCCGTGAAGCCGCCCTCGGGGCCGACGAGCACCGCCGGGGGCCACGCCGCAGGCAGGTCGCGGCAGGCAGCGGCGAGCGGTGGCGCCGTGCCGCCGGTGTCGCAGAAAAGGAAAGGGCGGTCGCCGGGCCAATCTGCGAGCACCCTCGCAAGCGCGGCCGGTGCATCGATCACGGGCAGCGTCAGCCGGCCACATTGCTCGGCGGCCTCGCGGGCGATCTTCTCGAGGCGCGGCAGGCGCACGCGCTCGGCAATGCCGCGTGCGGTTTCGACCGGCAGGATGCGGGCGGCGCCAAGCTCCGTCGCCTTCTCGATGATGAGGTCGGTGCGCGCCCGCTTGACAGGGGCGAACAGGAGCGACGGTCCCTTTTCCTCGATCTGTGGCCGGCATTGTGCCCCGATCTCGATCCGCGCATGGCCGCGCCGGGCGTCGACGAGCTGCCCCCGCCATTCCCCGTCGCGGCCGTTGAACAGGCGGATCCCGTCCCCCGTCGAACACCGCATGACGGTGACGAGATAGTGCGCTGCCTCGCGCGGCAATGTGATCACGCGCCCCGTTGCGAGCGGATCCTCGACGAATAGGCGAATTCGGCTCATGCGCCCCGTCATCCTTCTTCCAACATGCCCGGTGCTCGACTAGCATGCGCGAAAATCGCGATCGAGGGGAGAGACCATGCGCCACCTGCTTGCCGCCCTTGCCCTGTGCCTGTGTGCCGTTGCAGCCCGGGCCGACACCATCATTCACGCCGGCAGACTGATTGCCGATCCGCGCCAGCCCGCCGAAAGCGAGAAATCGCTCGTCATCGCTGACGGCCGGATCAAGGCGATCGTCGACGGTTATGTCGCGGGTGATCCCGAGAAGGACCGCATCATCGATCTTCGCTCGGCGACGGTCCTGCCCGGGCTGATCGACAGTCATGTCCATCTTCTCTTCGAACTCGGCCCGAAGACGGCGTTGCAGAGGCTGCAGCTCAGCGATGTCGATGCCGCCTTCCAGGGCGCGATGCATGCCCGTCGCACGCTTGAGGCCGGCTTCACCACTGTGCGTGATCTCGGCGATCCACCGGATGCCATCTTCGGCCTGCGCGACGCCATCGCCAAGGGCTGGGTCATGGGGCCACGCATCATCGCCGCGGGCTCGAGCATCTCAGGCACCGGGGGGCATGCCGATGTTGACGGCTATCGCCGCAAGATTCTCGAGATGATGACGCCATCGACCATTTGCGATGGACCCTATGACTGTCGCCGCGCGGTGCGCACCGCTGTCAAATACGGCGCTGACGTGATCAAGATCACCGCCACCGGTGGCGTCCTCTCCGATGCCGCCACCGGGCTTGCGCAGCAGATGGCCGATGACGAGCTCGCCGAGATCGTGCGCACCGCGCACGCCCTCGGACGCAAGGTGGCCGCCCATGCCCATGGCGCCGACGGCATCAACGCCGCCCTGCGCGCCGGTGTCGATTCGATCGAGCACGGCTCGATGCTCGACGACGAATCGATCCGCCTGTTCCGCAAGACCGGCGCATGGCTGGTGCCCACCCTGCTCGCCGGCAGGACGGTCGCCGAGCAGGCCGAGAAGGGCGGCTTCCTGCCGCCGGCGATCCGCGACAAGGCACTGCGGCTCGCGCCCGTCATCCGCGATCACATCGTGCGGGCCTACAAGGCCGGCGTCCGCATCGCCTTCGGCACCGATTCGGGCGTCTCGCATCATGGCGACAATGGCCGCGAGTTCCTGCTGCTGAAGGACATCGGGATGAAGAATGCCGAGATCATCGCGACGGCAACGGTGAACGCGGCTGAGCTGCTTGGACTTGCCGACCGCATCGGTACGCTCGAGGCAGGCAAGGAGGCGGATATCATCGCCGTCGCAGGCGATCCGCTTGCCGATATCGCGGTGCTACAGCATGTCGGGTTCGTCATGGCGCGCGGCCATATCGCGAAGAACGACTTCTAGGAGCGGGCGGCAACCGGCCACAGGCGCGCCCCTTGCCCCCGCCGGCGGGGGTGTTTAAGGGAGGGGTGAGCCGTCCAAATCGGGGAACCCGCCATGGCCTTGCGCGCCCGCTTCCTGACTGCCCTTCTCTTCCTCGCTGCGTGCGGTGCGGCAGCCGCACAGGAGGCGGCACCGCCGCTCGTGCGCCAGCTGCCGCAGGATCGCGCCGAGGTGCTGCTCTCCTATGCGCCGGTTGTGAAAAAGGTGGCGCCGGCGGTCGTCAACATCTATGCGGCGCGCACGGTCGCCGTGCGCAGTCCGATCTTCGAAAGCCCGCTGGTCAGGCGCTTTCTCGGCGAGGATTTCAATTTCGGCATACCGCGGGAGCGCATCGAACGCTCGCTCGGTTCGGGCGTCATCGTCCGTCCCGAGGGCGTCGTGGTCACCAACAACCATGTCGTCGGCAAGGCGGACGTGATCAAGGTGGTGCTCGCCGACCGGCGCGAGTTTGACGCCAAGGTCGTCCTCGCCGATCCACGGACCGATCTCGCGGTGCTGCGCCTCGAGGCCGAGGGCGAACGCTTTCCGGCCGCCGCGCTCGCGGAAGAGGACGATGCCGAGGTCGGCGACATCGTGCTCGCCATCGGCAATCCCTTCGGCATCGGCCAGACGGTGACCGCCGGAATCGTTTCGGCCACCGCCCGGACAGAGGTCGGGATCAATGACTACGGCTTCTTCCTGCAGACCGATGCGGCGGTCAATCCCGGCAATTCGGGCGGGCCGCTGGTCGCGCTTACCGGCCACATCATCGGCATCAACACGGCGATCTACACACGCACCGGCGATACCAGCGGCATCGGCTTCGCGATCCCCGCAAGCATGGTGCGCACCGTCCTCCGCGCCGCACTCGACGAGGGCGAGATCGTACGCACCTGGCTCGGGCTTGCCGGCCAGCCGGTGAACGCCGAGCTCGCGCAGGCCTTGGGCCTCGATCGCCCCGGCGGCGTTCTCGTCGGCGATCTCTATCCCGATGGGCCGGCGGCCGAGGCCGGGCTCCGGACCGGCGATGTCATTCTCGAGGTCAACGGGGAGGATGTTCTCGATGATCGCGCTCTCCGCTTCCGTATCGCCACGCATCCGCCGGGCGACAAGGTGACGCTCACGGTGCTGCGCGACGGCGAAAGGCTGGAGGTGCCGGTCAAGCTGTCGCCACTGCCCGAGGTGCCCGAGCGCCGCATCACCAAGCTCACCGGGCCGCATCCCTTCCAGGGTGTGACGATCGCCAATCTGTCGCCGAAATTCGCCGACGAGCTCGGTCTTGATCCGATGCGCACCGGCGTCATCGTGCTCGAGGTCGATCCGCGCTCGCCGGCGGGCCGGGTCGGCTATGTGCGCCCGGGGGACATTCTCGTCAATGTCCAGAACCGGCGCATCAACAGCGTGGCGGATGTCGTCGTCGTGGCGAAGGAGCCGTGGGAGACCTGGCTCTATCGCATCCGGCGCGGCGAGCAGCTTCTCGATTGCGGGGTCTTCCGCAACGGTGCGGTGGAGTGCCGCCGCAGCCGCTGACGCCACGAAAGGAGGCGGGCGGGTCGCGCCATGAGTGATCTCTTTGCGAGCGCCGGGCTGGAGAACGAGGCCCCGCGGCCGCTAGCCGATCGTCTGCGCCCGACGCGGCTGGAAGATGTCGTCGGCCAGGACCATCTCCTCGGCGCCGAAGGTCCGCTCGGGCGCATGGTGGCGAGCGGTCGCATCGCCTCGCTCGTTTTCTGGGGGCCGCCGGGAACGGGCAAGACGACAATCGCGCGGCTTCTCGCCGGTGTCGCGGATCTCGAATTCGTGCAGGTCTCCGCCATCTTCTCCGGCGTCGCGGA
>RFKS01000188.1 GCA_003694205.1 Alphaproteobacteria bacterium
CCTCGAGAGAGCGGTCGCCGATCCGGATTTCCGGCGCGAAATAGCGATTGAGATCGGCGACGACCTGTTGGAGCGGCGTGCCGCGAAAAACGAGACGGCCCTCCCGCCAGGCGGTGATGGACGCAACGTCTACCGGTTTCACCTCCGAGACGCCCGCGGCATCGACAAGAGCCCCTTCTCCGGCGACGAGTTGTGCCGATGGCCCGCGATCGTCCAGGCGACGCGAGACATCGACATGGCCCTCGATGACGGTGACGGCCGCAGCCTCGCCATCAAGCCGGATGTTGAACTGTGTTCCGGTGACGTGCACCCGGCCGGCGCCGGCATCGACGATAAAGGGGCGGTCGGGATCGTGGGCAACCTCGAACAGGGCTTCGCCGGACCGCAGCCGGACATGTCGCTCGACGTCGTAGAAGGCGACCGCCATGTCGGTCTGCGTGTTGAGATAAACGCGCGAGCCGTCCCTGAGCGTCACCGTTCGCTGCTCGCCGAGTGCGGTGCGATAGTGTGGCAGGCCCCAGGGGCCGATGTCGAAGGCCGAGCCGGCGACATAGAGTCCCGCGACGACGAGCAGCAGCGAGGCGACGAGGGCGCCGGCAAGGCGTGGCACGCGACCCGGCAGCCGGGAACGGGCGGGTCGCGGCTGCGGCTCAAGCCCGTCCATCATCGACCACAGGCCGGAAATTTCGTCAAAGGCACGACGGTGCGCGAGATTCTCCGAGCGCCAGGCCTCGAAGGCGGCGCGGTCGGAGTCGCTGACGTCATCGCGGCGCAGCCGCGCGAACCAGCGTGTCGCCTCCTCGAGGGCCTTTTCGCGTGTCTCGTCACTCACTGGGGGCAGGCTCCCGCTCGCATTCCTTGTCCCACATGATAGACGCGATCCCCTGACAAATCCTCAATATGTTCCTCACCACCCGACCTCGCGGCGGCACGCGTCGAGCGCCCGGATGATGTATTTTTCGACGCTGCTGACCGATACGCCGAGCCGCACCGCGATCTCGCCATAGGAGAGCCCGTGAAACCGGTGCAGGATGAAGGCCTGGCGGCAGCGCGGCGGCAGGCGAAGGATGGCGATGCGGATGCGCTCGAGCTGCTGGCGCGCTGCCACCGCCTGTTCGGGGTCGCCGGCGGTGCCTGCCGATGCGGCGAGCGACAGCGTCTCGGCGTCATTTGCCGCCGTCTGCTGGTCGCGATACTGCCGGCGGAACCGGTCGGCAACCAGATGGCGCGTGCTTTTTGCCAGATAGGCCGTGACATCGCTGATCGTGGCCTGGCCGCGGCGCATGCGGGCGAGCAGGCGCAGATAGCCTTCCTGGGCCACATCCTCGGCGTCCTCGAGACTTCCGAGGCGCAGGCGAATCCGTCGTAGCAGGGCTTCATTGCCGCTGACGAAAAGCTGCTCGAGACGCTTGTCGTCCCCACCGCTCATGACGTGTCTCGTGATCCCCCTCCTGCCGGTCCACCAATGCGACCGCCGCCACGAGCATAGCACGGGTGGCGCGCTGCTGCGCAAGACCGCCGCGCGGCTGAAACGTCTCCGGGGGGTGTCGGTCGGACGCGCAGGATTTTGCCGGCTAGGAAAAAATACAGGGCCTCGAGAGGGATTGTTAACCATTCTTCGGCAAAGGATTGAAGCGGGGAATGCACGTATCGGAACGGCAAGGCGAAAGAAAGTGGGTGGGGCCGGGATTCAAGGACAGCGGTCGGCCGGCAGGAGAAGCCGGCCGTTTCATGGCCGGTCGCGCGACCGAAGCACATGGCGCAGCCTTCTGGAATGGATCAACGCCCGTCTGCGGCCTTTCGGGCCGGTGGCCAGCGCCTGTATCCTGCTCCTGAGTGCGATCATGATCGCCGAGGCCGTGGCACTCGTCGCCTATCGCCTTTTCTTTCCGGCAAACTTCCACCCTTGGCCGCTTGCCCTTGTCGCGGCATTGACCACCTGCGCCGTTGCCGCGCCGCTGATTTTCATTTTCGTCTCCACCGTCAAGTCGCTGGACAGGTCGCGGGAGCAGTATCGCCGCATGCGGGACCGGGCGCTGGCCGAGAGTCAGGCGAAGTCGATGTTTCTCGCCCATATGAATCACGAGCTGCGGACGCCGCTCAATGCGATCATCGGATTTTGCCAGGCGATGCAGCAGGAAATCCATGGCCCTCTCGGACATGCGCGCTATGCCGAATATGTCGAGGATATCGCTGCCAGCGGGCTCCGTTTGTCGGCGCTGATCGATGACATCCTCGAGATCGCCCGCGCGGACTCGGGGCTGCAGCCAGGCGACGAGGACATCTTTGCCCTTTCGGCCGTCATCGAGGAGGCAATCGCCAGTGTTTGCCGCAGGAGGCAAGCGACAGGCGTCAAGATCAGGTGCAGCATCGCACACGACCTGTCCGAGCTTCATGCCGACCGCCGGCAGGTGCGCCGTGCCCTGTGCCACATTCTCGACAACGCGTTGAAATTCACGTCCGCCAAAGGCGTCATTGGCCTGAGCGCAAGCGAACGCGCCGGAGATGGTCTTGTCATTTCAATTAAGGATAATGGAAAAGGAATGGAAATGAATGAGATACCTCTCGTCGTTCAACCTTTCTACAAGGGACAGAATGCGCGCCACGGCGAGGGTGAGGGGGTTGGTCTCGGCCTGTCTCTCGCGAAAGCAATGATGGAATATCACGGCGGGAAGCTGCACATCGAAAGCGCGCCCGGCGAGGGGACGCGTGTCGATCTTGTCTTTCCGGCACACCGGCTGCGCCGCGCCCGTTCTGGAGGCCGCAAGGCCTCAGCGCGCTCCACTGCCGGCAGCAGAGCGATACCGTGATCGCTGAAACGCCTTCGGCGCGGCCAGGCGCATGCGCGGGTACGCTCCGCGCTTGCGCGCGACCGCGGGCCGCGCTAGCACGACAAGAATGAGCACAGTGACCATCCATCCCGGTGGTGCAATGTCGCATCTGCCGGTCGGCTCCGGCGGGCGACGCGCCATCGCCGCCTGGCTGCTGCTCGTCGCCGGGCTGGTTTTTCTGATGGTCGTCGTCGGCGGCATCACGCGGCTCACCGAGTCGGGGCTCTCGATCGTCGAGTGGAAACCCGTGAGCGGCATCCTGCCGCCGCTCTCGGCTTCGGCCTGGGATGAGGCGTTCCGCGCCTATCAGCAGTATCCGGAGTACCAGCTTCTCAATCGCGGCATGACGCTTGCCGAGTTCAAGTCGATCTACTGGTGGGAATATGTGCACCGCCTCCTTGGGCGGCTCATCGGCATCGCCTACGCGCTGCCGCTCGCCCTGTTCTGGTTCCGCGATCGCATTCCGCGCGGCTACAAGGGCCGGCTCGTCTTCATTCTCGTCCTCGGAGCCCTGCAGGGCGTGCTCGGGTGGGTCATGGTCCGCTCGGGTCTGGTCAGCGAACCCGAGGTCAGCCATTACCGGCTCGCGGCGCATCTCCTGCTCGCGGTCACCATCTACGCGCTTCTCATCTGGACGGCGCTGGATCTCGTCGGCGCCCGCCGCCGCTGCCGCGATCCCGTGTTGCGACGGCGGGTGAAGCTCTTCCTCGCACTCGTCTTCGTCCAGATCGGACTCGGCGGCCTCGTGGCCGGGCTCAAGGCGGGGCACGTCTACGGCGACTGGCCGTGGATGAACGGACGCGTCTTCCCCGAGCTCGCCTGGTCGATGCGACCCTGGTGGCGCAATTTCGTGGACAATGCGGCACTGGTGCAGTTCGACCACCGTCTGGTCGCCTATCTGCTCGTCCTGCTGGCGGTCGCGATCCTGATGCGCAGCTTCCTCCGCCGTGCGCCCGGACCTGTCCGCATCGGCGCGGTCATACTGCTGTTTCTCGTCGTCGCGCAGGCGACGCTTGGCGTCATCACCCTTTATTCCGGCGTCGCCCTGCCGATCGCCGTCCTGCATCAGGCAGGGGCGCTCGTGGTGCTGGCGGCGGCACTCGATCTCCTTCATTCGCATGGCAGCGAGGAGAAAGGCGCGTGAGCGGCATCGTTACACTCTATGTCACCGTCTCCGATACGGAACAGGCACGGTCGCTCGCCCGTACCCTCATCGACGAGCGTCTGGCCGCCTGTGCCAACATCCTTCCCGGCGGGCGCTCGATCTATCGCTGGAACGGCGACGTCGTCGAGGAAGGTGAGTGCTATGTCCTGTTCAAGACCCGGGCGACGCTCGCCGATGCGGCGGTGGCACGGCTTTCGGAACTGCACGAATATGACGTGCCGTGCATCGCCGTATGGCCTTGGTCGGGCGGTGATCCGCGCTATATGGCCTGGGTGCGCAAGAACACCCGCGACCCCAATGATCAAGGTTAGGGTATTATTTTACCCCCTTCATAAATCCATGATAAAAGGCTTGATTTCCTGTTGACAGGCCAAGGGCCGTCGCGTATCTGGCGGCCCGTTGCAGGCTCCGGCGGGGCGCATCGTGCGCTGCCGCGGCCGTACCGGGTTAAGAGCAAGGGATGGACCGGACATGAAAACCTATTCGGCGAAGCCGAGTGAGGTTGAGAAGAAGTGGATTCTCGTGGATGCCGAGGGCGTCGTCCTCGGGCGTCTCGCCTCGATCATCGCCAACCGGCTGCGCGGCAAGCACAAGCCAAGTTACACCCCGCATGTCGACTGCGGCGACAATGTCGTCGTGATCAATGCCGAGAAGGTGAAGCTGACCGGACGCAAGCGCGAGCAGAAGGTCTATTACCGCCATACCGGCTATCCGGGCGGCATCAAGTCGGAGACGGCGCGCGACATCCTCGAGGGACGTTTCCCCGAGCGGGTGATCGAGAAGGCCGTCGAGCGCATGATCCCGCGCGGCCCCCTGGGGCGGCGGCAGATGAGCCACCTCAAGGTCTATGCCGGCCCCGAGCATCCGCACGCGGCCCAGAATCCCGAGCCGCTGGACGTGGCGGCGATGAATCCGAAGAACAAGAGGTAGGCGCGATGGCGACGGAAAAGCAGACGCTCGAGGATCTCAAGGAGCTGACCGCCGGCGAGGCGGAGGCCGCGGTTGCCGCGC
>RFKS01000189.1 GCA_003694205.1 Alphaproteobacteria bacterium
GGCGGCATCATCGGCATGGGCGAGAGCCTCGACGACCGCGCCGGCATGCTCGAGGTGCTGGCGCGCATGGACCCGCATCCCGAATCGGTGCCCATCAACCGCCTTGTTCCGGTGCCGGGCACGCCGCTCGATGCGGCCGATCCTGTCGATCCCTTCGATTTCATCCGCACCATTGCGGTTGCCCGCATCCTGATGCCGGCGTCGACCGTGCGCCTGTCGGCGGGTCGCGCCGAGATGTCGGACGAGTGCCAGGCGCTCGCCTTTCTCGCCGGCGCCAATTCGATCTTCTACGGCGACCGGCTGCTCACCACCGGCAACCCCGCGCACGAGCGTGATCAGGCGCTTTTCGCCCGCCTCGGCATTACACCGCTCTAGGGCCTTCAGCCAGCAAAGAAGCTCCGCACACCATCGAGGATGAACTGTGCCGCAAGCGCGGCGAGCACGATACCGAAGACGCGCGAGAGAATGGTCGAAAAGGTGGTGCCGAGTAGCCGCACCATGGGTCCGACAATGTAAAAGGTGATGAGCGTCAAACCGAGGGTGAGCAGCATGGCGGCGATCACGACCGCCTTGCCCGCGGGATCCCCGGCATGGCTCGCCATGAGAAGGATCGTGCTGGCAATCGCCCCGGGGCCGGCGAGGAGCGGGATGCCCAAAGGAAAGACCGAGATGTCCTCGGGCGGCTCCCTGTGACTTCGCTCGGCCGAGCTCGAGCGGCGCTCAGTCCGCTTTTCGAATACCATCTCGAGCGCCATCAGGAACAGCATCACACCGCCGGCGACCTTGAAGGCCTCGAGCCCGATGCCGAGTGCCTTGAGGAACGGTGCACCGAGAAAGGCGAAAAAGAGAAGCACGAGTACCGCGATCGCGGTGCCGCGCCAGGCCATGCGCCGGCGATAGGTTTCGTCGGCGCCATGAGTGAGTGACGCGAAGACAGGCGCGATCCCCAGGGGATCGATGACCACAAAGAAGGTCACGAAAGCGGTGATGAAGGCATCCAGCATGGAGGCCCTCTAGCCGGAAAGCGTTGCCGGGTCCACTCCGATCTGTCGGCAGGCGGCGATCAGCGTGTTGTCGAGCAGCGTCGCGATGGTCATCGGCCCGACACCGCCCGGCACCGGCGTGATGGCGCCCGCGACCGCGAGCGCCTCGTCGAACGCGACATCGCCGACGAGGCGGGTCTTCCCCTCCCCCTTTTCAGGCGCGGGGACGCGGTTGATGCCGACATCGATCACGGTCGCGCCGGGCTTGATCCAGTCGCCACGGATCATCTCGGGGCGACCAACGGCGGCAACCAGAATGTCGGCGCGGCGGCATTCGGCCGCGAGATCGCGGGTGCGCGAATGCGCGACGGTGACCGTGCAATGCTCCCTCAAGAGCAGATGCGCCATCGGCTTGCCGACGATGTTCGAGCGCCCGACGACGATGGCGCGGAGACCGGAAAGATCGCCGAGCCGGTCCCTAAGCAGCATCATGCAGCCGCGCGGCGTGCAGGGTACCATCCCCTCGCCACCGGTCATGAGCAGGCCGGCGTTCACGACATGGAAGCCGTCGACGTCTTTCGCCGGGTCGATGGCCCCGATGACGGCGGCTTCGGAGATCTGCTCCGGCAGCGGGAGCTGCACGAGGATGCCATGCACCGCGGGATCGCGATTGAGGCGCTCGACGAGGGCGAGAAGTTCCGCCTCGGATGTTTCGGCGGCGAGCCGGTGCTCGAAGGAGGCCATGCCGACCTCGCGCGTCTGCCGCGCCTTGTTCCGCACATAGACCTCGCTCGCCGGGTCGTTGCCGACGAGAACGACCGCAAGGCCTGGGGTGAGCCCGTGTGCCGCTTCGAGCCTTGCCACCCGCGCCGAGATGCTTTCGCGCAGCCGCGCAGCAAATGCCTTGCCGTCGATGATGTCCGCCTTCGTCATCGCTCGCCTATCCCTCTTTCGACAGGCCGCACGCCTCGATCGCCGCCTGGATTCGCCGCCTCAACTCCACCGCATCGCCTTTGATGTCGAGCGTCTTCAGGCGCCCGGTCTCGCCGGTACTTACCGCGAGCGTACCCTTGGCCAGACCTAGCGCCTTGGCAAGAAGTGTGATCACGGCCTTGTTCGCCTTCCCCTTCTCCGGCGCCGCGGTAACCGCGACCCGAAGCCGCAGTACGCCCTCGGCGTCTCGTTCGAGACGCTCGCAGCGGTTCCGCGATGCTTTGGGCGTCACCTTGAGCCGCAACCGCACCCCATCCGGGCGCTCCTCAACGAGGTCGTCAGCGATAGAGGAGCGAGACGATCGTGTCATTGAAGAAGATCTGGAAGGCCTGGAGGAGCAGCAGGAGAATGAGCGGCGAAATGTCGATGCCGCCAAGGTCGGGAATCACACGCCGGATCGGGCGCAGGGCCGGCTCGGTGATGCGATAGAGAAAGTCCATCACCATGGAGATGAAGCGGTTGTAGGTGTTGATCACATTGAAGGCGACGAGCCAGCTCAGGATCACCCAGACGATGAGAAACCAGGTGTAGATGTCGATCGCGGCATTGATCAGATAGACAAGGGCGCTCATCGCTGTCGCTTTCTCCATTATCTGCGGTCGCCCACATGTAACGGCCGCGCGGTGCCGGTGCAAGCAGCCGTAACAGGATCCGTTGGTGCCGAGCCTCTCGTGGGCCGCCGGAGGGCGAATGGAGGGGAAAACCGCCGGTCGTGCCGAGCCTGTCGAAGCCCGAACGGCGCTCCCGCCCTTCGAGACGGGCCTTGCGGCCCTCCTCAGGGCGAACGGAGGAATAAAGATCGAACGGCAACTTGAAAACCCGTTCGTCCTGAGCTTGTCGAAGGATGAACGGGAACATGAATGACCTTCGACACGCCGTGCCGTGTCAACCTCGCCTTAACATTCAACGGGCTATTTCTCAGGGTGGTGGCGTGTATTTGCAGTGTCCGTGACGATGGCCTTTTCGACGACAGCATTCGGAGGTGGAGGGGTCAGCCCCTTTCTCTTCACGAGCGTCAATCAGGAGCAGACGCCGGGGCCGGTCTTCATCCCGATTGACCTCTCGGTATTGGCGCTCGCGAACCCCTTGCCGA
>RFKS01000190.1 GCA_003694205.1 Alphaproteobacteria bacterium
AGGGCCGACGCACGAGCGCGCGCGATTTCCCGCGTCAATTTTGACGGATCCCTGCGCGACCTGGTACGCCGCGCCGCTTCGATGGCTCAGCCGGTCCTGATTGGCGTGGATGCCGCGATCGGCTATCCGGGCCGGGCCTGGGCAGGGCTCGTCGGGAGCCGCCGTCCCCGGCCAAAGACCTTCATCGACTTCCTGTTCGATGGGCCGCGCCCGCCGGGTTTTTTCGCCCCCGTCAGGCGCCCTGAAGACTGGTCGCCAGAAACGCCGTTCATCAGCCCTCCCGCCGGAAGCTGGTCGCTGAATGAGTATATCGCGGCGTCCGGCGACGCGCTCTATCGGGAGATCGACCGACGCCTCAATGGAAATCCGATATTCCTTATGAGTGGCATGCCCGGTACCGTGGGCTCCGGCACATGCGCACTTTGGCAGGAGCTCATCGCCCTGCAACGGACACAGAGGTTCCGCGTCTGGCCATTTCACGGTTCCATGGGCACGCTTCTCGATGCCGGCAGCCCGGTGATCGCGGAGATCTACCCGAAAGCCTGCTATGGGATTGCATTGGCAGAGGCGCTCCCCGCCACCCCTTGCACCATTGCCAAGACCAAACCGGACGAACGACTGGGATATGTGCGAGAATTGAGAGATGCGCCCTGGGTGGCCCGGCACATGATTGCCATCGAGGATTGGCGGGCGGCAGAAGAGAATGAAGACGATTTCGACGCGCTCTTTTCCGCCGCCGCGCTGTTGCGGATCGTCATCGAGAATGCCGCGCTTGAAAGGCAATGGGATCTGGAAAAGAGGATTGAAGGAAGTGTTCTCGGCGCGGCCAGCCTGAAGGATTCAAGGCCGCGCCGTGCCGGAACTTCCGGCGCGCCCCGGGCAGCGCGAAAGCGCGATGCGCCACGAGAAGGGCAAAGGCGGCAAACATATGAATGCCCGATTGCCGACTGTGGTTATATGTTCCAGGACACGCGCGGCGGCTGGGATGCCCACGTCGCCTCGGTGCATCGCCATCCGCATTGGCACCCGGATGTCCATGACCCCGCCGCCCGGAAACGGCTGTTCCGGACCGAATTTCCCGAGTGGTTCCGGTAAAGGAGCGGCTATCAGGGGAGGCCGCGCGAGAAAACGCACGGCCCTCGTTCTCCCGGGGGCCGCCAACTGCGCCCCCTCCTTCACTCGAGGTGCCGGCCTTTTGACAAGGGTTTTTCCACATATTAATTTCGTGGAACCATGTCGATTGCGCAGGGGGAGACGATGATCCGCATGGTCAGGAGAGGATTCGCTCACATTCTCGTCGTTTTTCTGATCGGTCTTGCCGGGTTCGCCGCGGTGCGCCCGGCGGCGGCAGCGGATGACATTCTCATCATTCACCGCCCAGCCAAGCACAAGATGAAACCCTTTTTCAAATCGGGCGACATGATTCCGATCGATGGACCGGTCATTCAGGTCTTTTCAAAGACTGGCAAGCAATATGACGCGATCGCCAATGACCATGAAAACCTCAAATATTCCACCGAGGTGGGAGCCGCCTGCGGTTCCGGAAAGAAGATGGGCTTGGCCTCGATCGAGATCGCGGGAGTCTCGAAGAGCGTCTATGAAGGCCGTAAGCGCAGTATCGATAACAGGACCGTCCTGTTGGAATTCCCCTTTACCCTGCCAGATATCCCCCGCACCCCGGTCGCGGCCTGCAATCATGAACTTGACCGCCGTGTCGCGATGACCGGAAAGAGCCGCGATTATTGGCTCGCGCACGGATTCGTTGTCACCTATGAGAACGCCTACACATCCCGCTTTACCGTATCCTGCAGCCGACCTCTGCTCGCCGGACATCTCGAGGTATCGGAACTTCCATCAAAGGTATGGATCGCGTGCCTCCCCGTCGGATTGTCTCCCAAGCCGGCACCGAAAGGTGGCAAGAAGGGCGAGGCGCCGGGCAAGCCCGATACGCCCCCGCCCCCGAAACCACGCAAGCCGCTTTTCAAAGTCAGGGCCGAGATCGCCGCTCATCCCCAGGTTCTCTATACCCGGCAGTGTCCCGCAAAGATCCGCTTTTCGGGCACCATCAAGGCAGTCGGACGCGGCAAGGTCGTTTACCGGTTTGAGGGCAGTGACTGGCACTCACCAAATTACAGCATGAACATCTCCTCCTCCGGTAGCCGGAAGACCGTCACGTGGACACAGCAGTTCGATTCGCCGCCGGCTTCGGCGCGCCTCGCCCTGCCTGGCGGCAGGAAGACGCCGGATCATCAAGGATGGGCGGCGATTCGAATTCTGGCACCCGCAGACCAGGCCGGCCTTTCGAAAAAGATCACCTACAAGGTTTTCTGCAACAGCGCGCCTCCCGCCCGCATGCCGGCCACGCGCAAGCCGCCGCGCAGAGGCGGGTGACGGGTCGAGATGACGCGATCGTTGCACGCCGGCGGTTGATCCGGCGCGGAATTTGCCCGAGAAGAAAAGGCATGCGCTCCTTCCTTTTGCATGTCGTGCTCGTGATGGCGCTCGTCGCCCTCGCAGCATCCTTGCCGCGGGGATCTGCCGCAGGAGGTCCAACCATGCCTTTCACCATCAGTTCGCCCGCTTTCGCCAATCTCGGAGAGATTCCCCGGCGCCATACTTGCGAAGGGGATGACGTCTCGCCGCCACTCGCCTGGTCCGGCGCCCCGGAGGGCACGCGCAGCCTCGCCCTCATCGTCGATGATCCCGACGCGCCGGACCCGAGAGCGCCAAAGATGACCTGGGTGCACTGGGTGCTCTACAATCTGCCCGCCGAGTCGCGCGGGCTGCCCGAAGCCGTCTCCCCGGCCGCCCTGCCGCCCGGTACTCGCGAGGGCCGCAATGACTGGAAGCGCACCGGCTATGGCGGTCCCTGCCCGCCTATCGGTCGGCACCGCTACTATTTCAAGCTCTATGCCCTCGACACGGTGCTGCCCGATCTCGGCACGCCGACGAAGGCGGTGCTGCTCGAGGCCATAGAGGGGCATGTATTGGCCGAAGCGGTGCTCGTCGGCACTTATAAAAAGGGGCACCGTCGCTGAGGTGCCGGTCGTGCGGCCCGGCACCATGGCAGTCGATCTCCTCTCTCGCATTCTTTATCGCGACGGGCTCATCATCATCCTTGACAAGCCGGCGGGCCTGCCAGTGCATCAGGGGCCCTCGGGCGGGCCATCGCTCGAGGACGATTTCGCACAGCTCCGCTTCGGCTTGCCGCGCCTGCCCGCCCTCGCCCACCGGCTCGACGCCGACACCTCGGGCTGTCTCGTGCTCGGGCGCCATCCCAAGGCGCTCCGGCGCCTCGGGAAAATCTTCCGCGAGGGACGGGCGGAGAAGACCTATCTGGCGCTCACCTGCGGTGTGCCCGAACAGGAACAGGGCCGCATCGATGCGCCGCTGTTCAAGCAGACGCGTCCGCACAAGGGCTGGCGCATGACCGTCGATGCCTCCGGCAAACCGGCACTGACCGCGTATCGGGTTCTTGCCGCAAGGGGGGATGTGGCTCTTCTCGTCCTTCATCCCCGCACCGGCCGCACGCATCAGATCCGGGTTCATCTCGCCCATATCGGCTGCCCGATCCTTGGCGACACGAAATACGGGGCCGGCGCAAGCGATGCAGGCGCGCGCCTGCATCTTCATGCCGCGCGCATTCGCCTGCCACTTTATGCGAAGCGGGCGCCCGTCGACGTGCAGGCGCCGCTGCCACCCCATTTTGTCTCGACGCTCAGGCAAGTCGGGCTTCCGGACCCCTCCTGAGCCGACGCATCGTGCCGATTTTGCTGTATCGGAACGGGTGACCTGCGCTAGCATGGGTGGATCCCCAACTGGGAGTCCGCACCATGGTTCAGCCGCGCGATCCGTTCCTGCACCGGCTCACGCACCTGCGCCGTGAGCTCGAGAAGCTCAGTGCGGAACAGGTGGCGTCGCGCGCCACGGTCGATCTCGACCAGACCCGGATCGGCCGCCTGTCGCGTGCCGACGCCTTGCAGGCGCAGGCCATGTCGCGTGCCGTCGCCGAGCGGCGGGCGCAGGCGATCG
>RFKS01000023.1 GCA_003694205.1 Alphaproteobacteria bacterium
AGCGCTCGGTACGGATATCCTCGGCGAGCAGATTGACAAGCCATTGCGGGGTGTTGCCGCCGACCACCGGATAGAGACACCGACGTGGCCGCGCCCCGATGGCCCGCGCGACATGTGCCGGGTAATTCTCACAGCGACCGAAAGGTGTCTCGAATTGTGGCGCCGAGTCGGCGAAGGTGCGAATGGCCGCGACACTGTCGAGACGGGGCACAAGGCGCGCGGGCGCCGCACCGCTATCAGCAATCGCCCGCCTTGCCGCCGCGACCATCAGGCCCTGCGGCGAAGGCGGTGACGGCAGGTGCTCGCCATCGCGTACGGTGAGACGGGCGCATCCGACGAGTATCGGGGTGGCAGCCTCGCGCATCGGCTCTCAACCTTCCTCGCACTTTCCTCTGCGAACGGGGCATGATAAAGCGCAGGCGGCCTGGCTGAAGCTGTTCGATTCAGGGGCAAGCCTGGCTGCGGCGCCAAAGATCGCAGGAGATGCGGTGAGGCGGCGTATCACCGGCGCAGTCCATCCCCCGGTACAGCCGCCATGGGGCTGCGGCGGGGCGGTCGCGCCCTCATCTGCGGATCCGGCAGTATCCCGCCGAGGCGGTCGAGTAAGAAAGCGATTTTCCATGCGATCCATCTTTGCCCTTGCCCTGTCCCTTGTCGCGCTGGCCATTCTGGCGGGGGCTGCTTTCCTCTATGCCCGCGGTGGCGCCCCCTCGCACGAGATGCGCCGCGGGGGCGGCGCGATCCCGGTCGAGGTGGCCACTGTCGCGCCGCATGCCTTCGCCGACCGCATCGAGGCGATCGGGACGGCCATTGCCGATGAGTCTGTGACCCTCACCGCCCGCGTCGCCGAAGCCGTGCGTGCCGTTCATTTCGAGGACGGACAGATTGTTGAAAAGGGCGCGGTCCTTGTCGAGTTCGAGCATGACGAGGAAACAGCCGCGCTCGCCGAGGCCCGTGCGGCGCTTGTCGAGGCCGAACGGCAGCTCGAGCGGATTCGGGATCTCGTCGCCCGCGGCAACGCGACTCAGGCGACCCTCGACGAGCGCGTACGCGCCGTCGACGAGGCGAAGGCCAGGGTCGACGCCGCCGCGGCGCGGGTCGAGGACCGTATTCTTCGCGCCCCTTTCTCGGGCGTTCTCGGGCTGCGACAGGTGAGCGTCGGCGCCGTGGTGACGCCAGGCACAGCAATCACCACGCTCGACGACGTGTTTCCGATCAAGGTCGATTTCGCCATCCCGGAGCGATTCCTGTCGGCACTCGCCACCGGCCAGACCATCCTGGCCCGGGCGGTGGCTTTTCCTGGCGAGACCTTTCGCGGCACCGTGAAGACGGT
Organism: Alphaproteobacteria bacterium; assembly: GCA_003694205.1. Classification (GTDB taxonomy): domain Bacteria; phylum Pseudomonadota; class Alphaproteobacteria; order Sphingomonadales; family Rhodothalassiaceae; genus J134. The sequence continues at coordinate 1,334 of RFKS01000023.1, forward strand.
CGATTCGCGGGTCGATCCGGTGACCCGGGCGGTCACCGTGCGCGCGGAGATTGCCAACGAGGACGCGAGACTGCGCCCCGGCATGCTGCTCACTGTGGAGGTCATGAGCCGCGAGCGTCGCTCGCTCGCAGTCCCTGAAGAGGCCATCGTGCCCATCGGGAAGGCGCAATATGTTTTCGTCGTGACCGGCGAAAATGTCGCCGAGAGACGGCAGGTCACGACGGGCGTGCGGCGGCCGGGCGTGGTCGAGATTCTCGACGGACTTGAGGCCGGCGAGAGCGTCGTCGTTGCCGGCGCCGTGCGCCTGCGGCCTGGACAGCCGGTCCGTATTATCGAGAGCGGTCTGCCGGTCGCGCGGCCACAGAGCTGAGAACGCCGATGCTGCTATCCGACATATCCGTCAAGCGTCCGGTCTTCGCCACCGTGATCAGTCTGCTGCTGATTGCCTTCGGCATTGTCAGCTTCACGCGCCTCCCGTTGCGCGAACTGCCCGACATCGACCCGCCGGTGGTGAGCATCGACACGCGCTATCCCGGCGCCTCGGCGGCAGTCATCGAGACCCGCATCACGCAGCTTCTCGAGGACAGCATCTCGGGGATCGAGGGTATCAAGTCGATCTCGTCCACGAGCCAGGACGGCTTGTCGCGCATCACCGTCGAGTTTCGCCTGTCGCGCGACGTCGATGCGGCGGCGAACGATGTCCGCGACCGGATCAGCCGGACGCTCAACAATCTGCCCGAGGAAGCCGATCCGCCGGAGGTTGCGAAGGCCGATTCCGATACCGACCCGATCGTCTGGTACTCGCTGTCGAGCCCGACCCTCGATGTGCTGGCGCTCACCGATTACGCCGAGCGGCAGATCGTCGACCGCCTGTCGGTGGTCGACGGCGTTGCCAATATCCGCATCGGAGGCGGCCAACGCTACGCCATGCGGATCTATCTTGACCGGCAGGCCCTCGCGGCGCGCCAGCTCACCGTTGATGATGTGGAGCAGGCGCTCAGGCGCGAGAATGTGGAGCTGCCCGCCGGCTCGCTTGAATCGGTCTCGCGCGATCTCGTCGTCCGCGTCGAGCGGGGTTTCCGTACGCCGGAGGATTTTGCGAGCCTTGTCGTCGCCGTCGGCGACGATGGCCACCTCATCCGCCTCGGCGAGCTCGCACGGGTCGAGATCGGAGCGGTAGAGGACCGGGCGGAATTCCGTGGCAATCGCATTCCCCGCGTCGGGATCGGCATCATCAAGCAGTCGCGGGCGAACACGCTCGCCGTGGCGAAGGCGGTCGCCGCCGAGGCGGAGCGGATTGCCGCCGACCTGCCGCCGACGATGGCTTTCGAAAAGGTGTTCGACAGCTCGATCTTCATCGACGCCTCGATCCACGAGGTCTATCGCACGCTCGGCATCGCGATGGTGCTCGTCGTACTCGTGCTCTACGCCTTTCTCGGCTCCCTGCGGACCGTTCTCGTGCCCGCGGTCACAGTCCCGGTATCGATCATCGGCACCTTCACCGTGATGGCGGCCACGGGGGTCAGCATCAATCTTCTCACCCTGCTCGCACTGGTGCTCTCGATCGGGCTTGTCGTCGACGATGCCATCGTGGTGCTGGAGAACATCCACCGCCGGGTCGAGGAGGGCGAGCCGCGCCTGCTCGCCGCCTACCGCGGCGCCCGTCAGGTCGGATTCGCGGTGGTGGCGACGACGCTCGTGCTGATCGGCGTCTTCGTGCCGATCGCCTTTCTCGAGGGCAATGTCGGGCGGCTCTTCTCCGAGCTCGGGATTACGCTCGCGAGTGCGGTCGGCATCTCGGCGCTGGTCGCGCTCAGCCTGACGCCGATGATGTGCTCGAAGCTGCTCGTCCGGCCCGGTGGCCGGCGGCCGCGCCTCAGCGTCGCCATCGACCGCGCCTTCCTGCGCGTCCGCGAAGGCTATCTGTCGGCGCTCGAGCTCTGCTTTGCGCATCGCGGGCTGGTGATCCTCGTCTTTCTTTCGGTGCTGGCGCTGATTGCCGGGCTTTTAAAAGCGGTCCCGAGCGAACTCGCCCCGCGCGAGGACCGCGGCGCCTTCTTCGTCGCCGTGCGCGGTCCCGAGGGCGCGAGTTTCGACTACATGAAGAGATACATGGACCGGATAGAGGACCGGACCATGTATCTGGTCGACGAGACGGGAGAAGCAAATCTCTTCATCGTGCGGGCCAATGCCGGCAACTCGGCCTTCGGCATCGTCGTCCTCAAGCCCTGGGGCGAGCGACAGAGAAGCGCGGACGATATCATTGCCGAGCTGCGGCAGAAATATGCTGATCTCGCGGGTGTCGAGACCTTCATCGTGATGCGCCAGGGAATCTCGCGCAGCCGCGGCGATCCGGTGCAATTCGTGGTCGGCGGCAACACCTATGAGGAGCTTGCGGCCTTCCGTGAGGTTCTCATGCGCGAGGCGTCGAAGCTGCCCCTCATCGGGCTCGACACCGACTATCGCGAGACCCAGCCGCAGCTCCGGGTGCGAATCGACCAGGACCGTGCGGCGGATCTCGGGGTCTCGGTTGCGACCATCGGACGCACGCTCGAGACCATGCTCGGTGGTCGCCGCGTCACCACATTCGAGGATCGCGGGGAGGAGTACGACGTCATCCTGCGCGCCGAGGATCCGGATCGCCGGCAGCCCTCCGACCTCGCCAATATCTACGTCCGCTCGACGCGCTCGGGCGCTCTCATTCCGCTCAGCAATCTTATCCAGACGGAGGAACAGGGCGCGGCCGGATCGCTCAACCGTTACAACCGGGTCCGTGCGCTCACGCTTTCGGCGCAGCTTGCCGAGGGCTATACGCTCGGACAGGCGCTCAGCGACCTCGAAGAGATCGTGCGCACCCAGTTGCCGCAGGCCATCTCCGTCGATTACAAGGGCGAAAGCCGCGAATTCAAGGACGCCGGCGGGGCGGTGACCTTCACCTTCGCCATGGCCTTCCTCGTCGTCTTTCTCATCCTCGCCGCACAGTTCGAGAGCTTCATTCACCCCTTCGTCATCATGCTGACCGTTCCGCTGGCCGCGGCGGGCGGTCTTCTCGGGCTCTATCTTGCCGGCTCGACGCTCAACATCTACAGCCAGATCGGACTCGTCATGCTGATCGGGCTCGCCGCCAAGAACGGCATTCTCATCGTCGAGTTCGCAAACCAGCTCCGCGATGCCGGGCGCAAGGTTCGTGACGCCGTGCGCGAGGCGGCCTCGATCCGCCTGCGCCCGATCGTCATGACCAGCCTGTCGACGATCATGGGCGCCGTGCCGCTCATCCTTGCCACTGGTCCAGGCTCGGGCAGCCGGCTGACCATTGGCGTGGTCATCGCGGCCGGCGTTGCACTTGCCACATTGTTTACCCTTTTCATGATACCCATCTTCTATGACATGCTGGCGGGCTACACGCGGTCCCCGGGCTATGAGGCGGCACGCCTCAGGCAGCAGGAACGCGAACGCGCAGACGCCGGCGGGTCTGCCGGAGCGGGTGCGCCTGCGGAGTGAACGGCAGAAGGTCCGGCGGCGCCTGTATGCGGACGGGTATGACGGCGATGGCGAAGGAGGTGTGAATGGGCGAGTTTCGCGTCGCCACCTACAATGTGCACAGCTGCATCGGTCTCGACCGGCGCTTTGCGCCCGAGCGCATCGCGCAAGCGATCCGAGAGCTCGACGCCGATGTGGTGGCGGTGCAGGAATGCGGCTGGCACCATCGCGGCGCGCGCCATTTCGACCAGTTCGCCTATCTTGCGGAAGCCACCGGCTATTCGGTGATCGAAGCGCCGACAAAACTCCACGCGCGGGCGCATTACGGCAATGCCTTGCTCGCCCGTGCGCCGGTGGTCACGCATCGCGTCATCGACCTGTCCAATCCGCTCCACATTCCGCGTGGCTGCGTGCTGGCGGAGGTGAGCTTCGGCGAGTTCGCGGTCACCGTGCTCAATGCCCATCTCGGACTCACGCCCTGGGACCGTGGCCAGCAGATCCGCCGGCTCGCGCGCGAGATCGCCGAGATCGAGGGGCCGCTCGTGCTGATGGGCGATTTCAACAACTGGAGCCCGCACGGGGCGATCGGCCGGCGTCTTGCCCACCGCCTGCCCTACTGCACCGGCTTCGTCACCTTTCCCGCACGCGCGCCGCGCCTGCCGCTCGATCGCATCTATCTCTCACCCGAGCTCGCCTTTGCCCACGCCGCGGCCGTTCGCACGCCGCTGACGCAGGTGGCCTCCGATCACCTGCCGGTCGTCGCCGACATTCGCCGCGCGGTGCGGCAGCAGGATGGCGTCGCAGAGACTGCTTGCGCCTGAGGTCCGCCCGGAGTCGCGACTGCCAACGGTATCTTCCCATTCATCGATCATTCAGCCACGGGCCGACAGGCTTCGGAGAGCAATCCTCAGGGAGATCTTCGATGCCCACCGCCCTCTTCCGAACCGCCACGGGACTGATCGCAAGCCTTCTTTGCAGCCTTCTCGTATTCCCCGCGAGCGCCGCACCGGTGCCATTGCCGCGGGACGCCGGATCACCTGCAACGATGCAGGCCAATCCGAATGATCTGCCGCGGACCGTTCAGCCCCATCAGAGTGCGCTGGGGATCACACCTTGGCCTGTTGACATGACGGAAGCGGCGGTGCTCGCCGCCTATGAATTCGTCTCCCGGCACGCGACGCTCATCGTCCACCAGTTCGACAACGGCGTGCCGTGGAAGGAGGCTCTTGCCGACCGTCCCTTCCCGCGGCCCGTCGAAGAGGAGTGGGAGACACGGCGCCAGCTCACGCCGGAGGGCATGCCGGTCTTTCTCGCCCTGACACCGCTTGACATGGATCGCAGCGGGCTCGCGCCCTTCTGGGACGCCCGTGGCGACGGGCAGCCGCTCGACCGTGAATGGTCGCGAAAGCGGCTCGACGATCCCGATGTCAAGGCAGCCTATCTCAATTATGTGCGCCGCGCGGTGGCACGCTTCCATCCGCGATTTCTCGCGATTGGCGTCGAGAGCAATATCCTCATCTCGAAGGCGCCCGAGAAATGGTCGTCCTATCTCGCGCTCAATGCCCATGTCTACAAGGCCATCAAGCGGGAGCATCCTGGCCTGCCCGTCTTCGCTACCATCCAGTACGAGCATCTGAGAGGGATTGACGATGACGCCAAACCGAATCTCGCGCGGCAGGAGCCGGGTGTGCGGGCGCTGCTCGCGCATAGCGATCTCATGGCGCTCAGCACCTATCGTTTCGGTATCTATCACCCCAATCCGATGCGTCCCGACTATTTCAGCTATGCGGAGAGTTTCGGCCGTCCGGTCGCGATTGCGGAGATGGGCGCGCTGTCCGCCCCTATCCATGTGTTTGGCATGGACCTCGACGCCAATGAGCAGGATCAGGCAAATTTCATTGCTGGGGCTTTGTCGCATGCGACCAAGGCCGGCTACCCCTTTGTCGTAAACTGGGTCGGACAGGATTTCGGTCCTCTCGTGCAGCGGTTGCCACCCGAAATTCGCGATCTCGCTGCACTTTTCGCCCATATGGGCCTTGCGACGGCGGACGGCCGCCCCAAGCCCGCACTCGCGGTCTGGGATGCCTATGTTCGCGCCGCCGAGCCGCGCCCCTGACGCGGGGAATGCGCGACGTGCAGCTCAGACCGGGGCTGGGGCGCGTGTCGGCGATGTCGTGTCGACAACCTCGAGACCTGCTTCGCCGAGGGCGGCAATGAGCGCTTCCTTGTGGGCGCGGTCCTTGGTCTCGACCACGATCTCGATCTCGGTGTACTTGACCGGCGCGGTGGCGAATTGACGCTGGTGATAGACCTCCATCACATTGCCGCCCGCCTTGGCAACGATGGCGGTGATCTTCGCCAGCCCACCCGGCAGATCCAGCGTCGTGATGCGGAGCCGCGAGATGCGCCCGTCACGGACCATGCCGCGCATGACGCAGAAGGCGAGCGTGCGCGGATCGATATTGCCGCCGCACAGGGGAATGCCGACACGCCTGCCCCGGAACAGGTCGGGATAGCGCATCACCGCTGCAAGACCGGCGGCGCCGGCGCCCTCGACGACGACCTTTTCGACCTCCATGAGCGCGTTCACCGCGTCCTCGAGGGTCGATTCGTCGACGAGCAGGATATCCTCGACCAGCGCCTCCACGACCTTTCGTGTGAGCTGCCCGGGCTTTTTCACAGCAATGCCTTCGGCAATCGTCACCTGGCCCGGTTTTGCCTCGACGCCCTCGATCGCCGCCTTCATCGCCGGGTAGGCCTCGGTCTGCACGCCGAAGATCCGGATGTCGGGCTTGAGGTGCTTTGCGGCCACCGCAATGCCGGAGATGAGCCCGCCGCCACCGATCGGCACGACCAGCATGTCGCGATCGGGAAAGTCGCGCAGGAATTCGAGCGC